>NZ_JBKABN010000016.1:0-145460 GCF_046269175.1 Serratia sp. J2 | reverse complement strand
ACCACGGAAGGATTTTTTCTTGAAGTCAGACATCGACACCGATATTTTAATCACAGTAGTTCTTTTGATATCGGCAGCTGCTTTCAACATAATCACTTGGTGGGTGTGGCATTAATTCTTCTAAATAGGGCCGCACTGAACATGACTGTTAGCTTAACTAACGGGTAACCATCGAGTGCGGAGCGCTACCCCTATATCGGCAATAATATCTCAGCACGCATTACAAAACTGAAATAGGGGCAGCACCATTAAACTTTACTTCTTGGCGCTTTCTGCATCAGCCGCCATGGTTTTTTCATGAGCTGCTTTAGAGCTTTCAGTAGCTATTGCTGACTCTTTCTTAGCCTCTTCGTGTTTTCCTTCTTTATGATGCTTTGCTGCCTTCTTGTGGTGCTTCGCGGCAGTTTCATGCTTAACCGCTGCGTCTTCATGTGCCATAGCTGTAGCATCAGCAGCAACGGAAGCGAAGGAAATCATACCCAGAGCAAAGACAGACATTACTAACGCTTTCTTAATCATAACAATTCCTTTGATTTAAATGATAATTAGACTGCCTTAGTAAACGTAGTCTATTACTCAGAAATTGCAAACCGGGGGCTCTCCCCCCGGTAGGGATGTTGATCGGCTGGCCTTCCTTGGATAGCGGTGCCATTGTGACTGTTCACAAACACACCACTAATCAGAGACCACCAGCGATTAATAAGCCCACGAGTTTCAGCTCTGCGGGCAGGCGACCAGATAGAGATCGTGGACGGGCATACTCGCATCAAAACCACGCACTCTCTCTGGATCATCAATAGCCGGGTCAGCAAGCTGCTTGGCTACGTCGTCTACACTGACATCTTCAACATAAAAAGTCGCATCAGTCATTTTATTGCAGTTAAAGTAAGTCCCCATTAATACCATTTTCCCAGGGGTCGTATAGCTCTCCTGTTTATTGACCAGTGCAACAACACCATCCGCTCGTTTAGCGACGACAGCATAGCTTTCCTCAGAACGGTCAAAAACATAGGCATCATTTTCTGGATAAGTCGACCATATAGCAGACTTTTCAGCAAACAACTCTGCCAAATTAATCGCTGGCTTTAGTGCCCTTTTGTTCTCAGCATCTTGGGCAACTGCCGAAGTCACCACGCCGATGGTGCCAACCGACAGCATACCTAAAAAGAGTAGCGTTTTTTTCATGGTATTAATTCCGTTTTGAAAAAGTTTTAAATATAACAGCTTAAATAATAACCTTATGACATGTAAAAGAAGTATTGCACAGCCGATCATCTTTGCACTCAATTATGATGAGTGCATTCAAACGGACGCGCAAAGATCAATATGCATGATAAAAACCAACGGTTCATACCTTGACAATTAGTGTGCTATTGCAATAGCAAGCTGCCACAGCCAACTCGGTTGCGCTGACGTACAACGCGCCGTGCCGTGATTGGCACACAAGCAGCTAAAAATCAAACACCTATGCGCTCGATTTTGATGGGCAGTGGCTTCATTCCGCCCTTCGGAGATAACCCACCGTCGCAAACAGGCAAAGCGCATAGCCAAATAGCTCACAGCCCTCTTCCACCATATTCTTCACCACGCGGTTATACCCATCGAGCATTAGCTCATGCCATAGCAGTTGCATACCAAACAGACGTGAAAATACTAATATGCATAACAACCCGGAAAACATCATGCCGTAACTTGGGTGACTGAAGAAATGTGCTAGTCCACGTAGCGTAGCGGGCAGCTCTTTGAGTGCATAAAGCACACAAATCAGCGTTACGGCTAAGGCAAACCACACCCAGGCACCATGCCGCAGCATATCGAACACAAAGTCCATCTCGCGGATCAGCATACATAGGAAGAAGCCACCGATTAATACCCTGGCATACCGATGCTCCGTCTGACGATAAGCGGAGATAAAGAAGCTGAGGGCTATCGCCACCAGTATGATCTCTTGGGTTACCTCGGTGAGCGACGTCTCGGAGACAAAGTTATGCAGCCAATGCACGTCAATGAAGATAAGGCCCATCAAGAAGGTCAAGAAGATACCTGAGAGAAAGAAGACACACAACTTTCTAATAATTATGGATAAATTTTGCTGCATATTAAGAATGATTATCAATTTCAAGGTGACTCTATACTATTAACCTCAGCCACGGATACCGTGGCAAATAGTGCGTAATAGCTAGATCGGCAGCTTTAGAGCACGCTTCCCTCAACGTTGGCCACGATAAAATTTTCGCCTCCCCCTCTTGCACTCACCCAGTCCCTTCGGTCAAAATAACTGTATACATAAACAGTAACGTTAGGGTTGGGCTATGTTCGTTGAATTGGTGTTTGATAAGCGTAATGTCGCAGGGATCCCCGGTGCCGATGAAATCATCAAGGCTGAGCTGACAAAACGGGTGCATCGTATCTTCCCGGATGCAGAGGTGAAGGTAAAACCCATGCAGGCCAACGGCCTTAACTCGGACGCCAGCAAAAGTGATCGCGAGAAGTTAAACCGTATGCTGGAAGAGATGTTCGAAGAGTCTGACCAATGGCTGGCCACTGATATTTAAAGGCCCCAAGGGCGCGGTCATTGGCTGCGCCGCATCATGGATGCCTAAAGACAAAAAACCCCAGCATTTCTGCTGAGGTCTTTTATATGGTGCCGGCTACCGGAATCGAACTGGTGACCTACTGATTACAAGTCAGTTGCTCTACCTACTGAGCTAAGCCGGCGAAATCTGTCGGAAGGGGTACTGTTTCCGTGGAGCGCAATATAATACAGCCAGACTGGAACAATCAAGCGTAATCAACAGATTATTTATCTTGTCGATTAAAAAACGGCTTATATGCCGAATTTCTCACCAATGGCCCGTTCTTCGCGACTTAGTGTCTGATTAATATAGTCCACAAACAGCTCCAAAGCCGTGCTCCGCTGCCGCCCCAGTGGTAATTGTAGTTGCAAGGTCCGCGGGCTTTGCTGCTCGACAGCAAAAGGTTTCAGGATCAATCCTTGCGGCTGCAACAACGGCATCGCGGTAAACTGGCTACAGATGGTCACCGCCATCGGGGAACCCTGTAAAAAATAGTACAGCGTGGAGAAGTTATCGCAGGTTAGCACTGGTTCAATGAAGGTGCCATTCATCTGACAAGAGATATCAAACAGCTGACGTACCGTGGAGCCTGGCTCTGGCAGACACACCGGATACTGGCAGAGATCCGCCAGAACCACCTGTCTGTCCGCTAAAGGATGATCCTTTCTCATCAACAACAAGACCGGGGCGGGCCACGAAGCCGCTACCTCAACGCCCCGCTCTGGGTGCAAACTAAACTGCAGCACCATGTCACACTCGCCATTGCGTACCAGCCGCGCCAACGTTTTAGTGTCTGCCACCGTCAGCACGAAGCTGACAGCCGGGTATTCTGCACGAAAACGCGCCATCAGTTGTGGCATCAGCATAAAGGCCACTCCATTACTACAGGCCACGCGTAGCGCAGTACGCCGTTCGGCTTTCAACCCTTTGATTTCTGCCACCGCCTGCTCAATATTCAACAGGCTTTTACGAATATGGTTTTCAAAAATCTGCCCGGCCTCGGTCAGAACCATCCCCCGCGCATGGCGTTCGAACAATGGCGTGCCAACCTGCACTTCCAGGCGCTGGATCTGCCTGCTGATCGCCGATACCGCCACAAACAGCTGTTCACTGGCCGCACTGAGTGAACCACAGTTGGCGACTACCAGAAAAAAGCGAACCTCGCTACTCAACATGCCGTCCCTCTCCATGGTGCAAAGCTTGCCAACGAGCAAACGACCGTTGCCTTTAAAGCAAAGCTTGTTTGTTAAATGGATAATTGTGGCAAACCCCGATTTTAGCTTAGATAACAAACACAACAAGTAAAACAACACAACGCAAACACAACGGGGAAATAATCATGACGGGTGAACAGGCCGTCGCTTTGGCGACAGCGTATTTTGACAGTGGTGAATTCCGCCGCATATTGGCGCGGCGCATCGCGCTGGCCACCGAAAGCCAGCGGCATGACGACGATGCCGGCATTTTGCTCTATCTCGAACAGGAAATCATGCCGCCGTTACGGGCACTGGGTTTTGAGTTGCAACTGTTCGATAACCCGGAAGCGGTCAACCGCCCGTTTCTGATCGCCGTACGCATTGAAGATCCTGCATTACCCACCCTGCTGAGCTATGGCCACGGCGATGTGGTTTTCGGCGACGACGAAAACTGGCGCGCAGGCCTTTCGCCTTGGGAGTTGAGTGAAGAAGGCGACCGTTGGTACGGCCGTGGCAGCGCGGATAACAAAGGGCAGCACAGTATTAACCTGGCGGCGCTGGAGCAGGTTTTCCATGCACGCGGGGGTAAACTAGGGTTCAACTGCAAGCTGATTGTTGAAATGGGCGAAGAGATCAGTTCCCCTGGGCTAGCGGCCATTTGCCAGCAACAACGCGAATTGCTGCAAGCCGATCTGTTTATCGCCTCCGATGGCCCACGGCTGAACGCCACACAGCCCACGTTGTTCCTTGGCTCACGCGGCTGCATCAATTTCCGCCTCAGCATCCACGCCAGGGATAACGCCTATCACTCTGGCAACTGGGGTGGATTACTCAGCAATCCCGGAACACAACTGGCTAATGCCATCGCCTCTCTGGTTAATCAACACGGTCAGTTACAGGTTGCAGCGCTGAAACCCGCCCCTCTGGATGACAACCTACGCGCCATTTTGCGCGATCTCAGCGTTGGCAGCCAAGCTGGCGATCCGGCGATCGATGAGAGCTGGGGTGAAGCTGGCCTAACCCCAAGCGAGCGCCTGTATGGTTGGAACACGCTTGAAGTGCTGGCCTATCAAACGGGCAACCCGGCTCGGCCAATGAACGCCATTCCCGGCAGCGCTACGGCAGTATGCCAACTGCGCTTTGTGGTCGGTACCGACTGGAAAAATCTGGTCAACCATATCCAGCAGCATCTGCAATTACACGGCTTTGGCTATGTGGAGGTGGAATGGCTGCACGGCTCACCGGCCACCAGGCTCAATCCACAAGATCCACTCGTTCCCTGGGCACTTGAGATCCTGCAACAAACCAGCGGCAAAAAACCCGCATTACTCCCCAACCTGGGCGGATCGCTGCCTAATGATGTGTTTGCCGATACGTTGGGATTGCCCACGCTGTGGATCCCCCACTCCTATCCAGCCTGTGGTCAACACGGGGTTAATGAGCATATGCTGAAATCCATCGCTCGTGAAGGATTGCAGATCATGACTCGCCTGTTCTGGGAGTTGGGCGAAAATGGCAGCACGATCCTGGCACAACGCCGGGCAGGAGAGTCCTCATGAGCGCGATAGCCCAACAGGATAGCGTAGCGGCCAAGCCCAATTTGTATAAAACGCTGTTTGCCACCTGCATCGGCAATGCGTTGGAATGGTTCGATATCGCGGTTTATGGCTTTTTCGCCAGCTATATCGCCCACGCCTTTTTCCCTACGGAGGATCCGGCCGTTTCATTGTTGCTGACTTTCGGCAGCTTTGGTGTCTCATTCCTGATCCGCCCACTGGGTGCTGTGGTGCTCGGAGCCTACGCCGATCGGGTTGGCCGCAAGAAGGCACTTCTGATGTCCATCAGCCTGATGTTGCTTGGCGGTGCGATCATCACCTTTATGCCTTCTTATGCCACCATTGGGCTGGCGGCTCCGCTGATGATCCTGATTGCCCGATTGATTCAGGGTTTTTCCGCCGGTGGGGAGTTTGGCAGTTCAACTGCCTTTCTGGTCGAACACTTCCCGGAGCGCAAGGCGTTTATCGCCAGTTGGCAGTTTGCCACGCAAGGCGCCAGCACGCTGATGGCTTCCGCCTTCGGGTTAGGTATGACCCACTGGCTGACAGAAAGCCAAATCCAGGACTGGGGCTGGCGTATTCCCTTTGCTTTTGGGTTGCTGATCGGCCCGGTGGGGCTCTATATCCGCCGCCATGTACATGAGCCAGCCAGTTTCGTACAGCAGCAGAAACCCGAAGCACCGTTAAAGATGCTGGTCGGTAATCAAAAAAATCTGCTGTTGTTGGCCATCGGACTGATGGTGATTTCCACCGCCATCAACTACATGCTGAATTATGTGCCCACCTATGCCACCAAAAACCTGAACCTGTCCGGTTCCGCCGCCTTTAGTGCAACCCTGTTGGCCGGTGTGATTTTAACGGTCGTTACCCCGATAATGGGATTATGGGCGGAAAAAGTCGGCCGCCTGCCGTTAATGTGGGGTTCGCTGATCCTGCTGTTGCTGACTATTTACCCGGCATTCCTGCTGGTGGTGAACCATACTTCGCCAATGATGCTGATGTTGATGGTTGGCTGGCTGGCCTTGCTGAAGTCCATCTACTTCTCGACGGTGCCTTCGGTGATGGCCGATTTGTTCCCGATGGCAACACGGGCCAGCGGTATGGCGATCAGCTACAACGTGGCGGTGACGGTATTTGGTGGCTTTGCGCCTCTGATCTGCACCCTGCTGATCACCGCAACCGGGACCAGCCTGGCACCAAGCTATTATCTGATGATGATGGCACTGTTGAGCGGCTGGGCACTGTTAGGTAGCAGAAAGCATTTGCGTTCGGCTCCACTTTAAACTCTCTATGAGGCCATCAAATGATGGCCTCTCATTTAGCGCCAGCAATGAGGGAGTGTTCTGGCCGCCCACCAGCACTGCGGGTGTACCATTATCGGATAAAGGGATGTGCGCCTCAAAAAATAAGCATATTCCTATGGTGCCATGGTTTTTTCCTAACAAAAAACACGCTAAACGAACCACTACCTATAGGCATTAATGCTGAAAATTTTGGTTTAATCCTCTAGGAAAACCAGGCTTAAAGTTAGACTTTTCCCAAGTAATTTCCCCCGATCCATCTTGTGCAATTTAATTGATATCAGTATTATGCGTTGATAAATTTCACGGCTAAAAACAGTGGGCGTTAATTAAAAAATTAAACCGCTCAGTTTCCCCGAGGTTGTAACCCGCTAACAAAAGGAAATTGTTTTATGAAAAACATCGTTAAATGGTGTGCTGCTCTTGCCGTCATCGCCACTCTGACCGGTTGTGTGCGTACTGCCCCAATACAACAAATCAACAGCACAGTCAGCACTGGTCATACCGAAGCGCAAGTCAGAACTGCAATCCTGAAAGCAGGTGTACAACGTGAATGGGTTATGACGCAGGCTGGCCCTGGTGTCATTAATGGCCGCCTCCAGGCTCGCGATCATGTTGCTGAAATCCGCATCACCTATTCCGCAACGAATTATTCCATCGACTACGCCAGTAGCCTCAACCTGCTAGCCTCGGGTGGGAAAATTCATAAAAGCTACAACCGCTGGATACACAACCTAGATAAAGATATCCAGTTAAATTTATCGGCCGGTGCCACACTGTAATTTCCAATATTGATTAGATTTGCGCCGGATACAAGCTGGCGTCACTATTTTGTATCCGGTTAAAGAGGCTGTACAACAAATGTATCAACAGGACACTCTCAGTGCACTTGATGCTATCACTGAGGCGCAACGGATTGCCTTTGCTCCAATGCTGTTTCAAACCGCCCTTTGTCTGCGCAATACGGGTGTATTAGCCTATCTGGATGAACAAGGAAAACACGGCGCCCTCCTTGAGGACATCGCTGCCAATAGCAGCGTTAATGAATATGCCGTTAGTGTGCTTTTGGATATGGGGCTAAGTGGCCGTATTGTGACTCATCAAAACGGCTATTACTTCATTGCCAAAGTGGGGCACTTCCTACTCCACGATGCCATGACCCGTGTGAATATGGATTTCACTCAAGATGTTTGTTATCAGGGGCTGTTTTCTTTAGAACATGCGCTTAAGGAAGAGAAACCCGCTGGTTTAAAAGTGTTTGGTGAATGGCCGACCATCTACCCTGCCTTATCGCAATTGCCCAAGGCTGCACGTGAAAGCTGGTTTGCTTTTGATCACTACTATTCAGATGCCGCATTTAATGCCGCACTACCCCATATATTTAACAATAAACCAACAACGCTTTATGATGTGGGCGGCAATACTGGAAAATGGGCGCTACGTTGTTGCCAGTACGATGATAACGTCAGCATTACCTTACTGGATCTGCCGCAGCAAATTAGTCTGGCGCGTGAGAATGTCGAAAAAGCCGGGTTATCTCATCGCATAGATTTCCATGCGGTAGATATGCTAAGTGATGCACCATTACCCAGTGGTGCAGATATCTGGTGGATGAGTCAGTTTCTTGACTGTTTTTCCCCGGAACAAATTATTAGTATTCTGAAAAAAATCAAGCAGGTGATGAAGCCTGACGCTCAGCTATGCATTATGGAGCTGTTCTGGGATGCGCAAAAATTTGAAGCGGCTTCGTTCAGCCTCAACGCCTCCTCACTCTATTTTACCTGCATGGCTAACGGCAACAGTCGCTTTTACAGCGCCGGTAAATTTTACAGTTTCCTCGAAACGGCAGGTTTCCGAGTAGAAAAACGTCTCGATAACCTTGGTATTGGACATACCTTGTTAGTATGCCGAAAGCAATAATGATAGGGCAGCGCTCATGCTACCTTGGAGATGACACAGTCCAAACCGAGTAACCGCGGAAGCACGTTGATGAATTTTGCATTGAACATCGTTGATTGGCAGGCTATGGCCCCCGGACTAAGCGACGCATCGCAGTGGCGTCAGTGGTCGCAGGAGCCCTATGGGATCATACCCTCAGCGCCGCAATCGAAGCTGACCGAACTTCCCATGATGACAGCACGCCGCCTGAGTTCAGGCAGCAGGCTGGCCGTGGAATGCGGTTTAGCCATGCTACGTCGTCAACCGGTGGATGCGGTCCTTTATACCAGTCGTCACGGTGAGTTGGAGCGTAATTACCGAATTTTGCAGGCCATAGCCACCCAGCAAGCGGTTTCCCCAACTGATTTCACCATGTCGGTACATAACTCAGCCGTGGGTCACTTGACCATCACGGCACAAAATCCTCTGGTATCATCTTCACTTTCTGCTGGCCTAGATACCTTTCAGCAAGCGTTATGTGAGGTCGTGTGTTTACTCCAAGCGGGTTACCAGAGAGTATTAATGGTCGATTTTGATGGCTTGCTGCCCGAGTTTTACCACACCTACCTGCCAGAGCAGATGCCGACCTGGGCCTATGCGGTGGCGCTGGTGTTTGAACGCGGGAATACGTTACGGTGTGAGAGCAAGCCAGAAGGTACAGGGGAAGAGCCCCTGCTACCGCAAAGTTTACAGTTTTTACAACACTACCTGGCCGAAGAGCCAACGTTCACCATCGCGGGTGAAAGACTGAAGTGGTACTGGAGCCGTACATGAGCGGCCCATTCGCACGTTTAAACTGGGCTTGGCGTCTGATGATGACCGGCTTTTGCTTTGTGCTGTTTGGCGTCGGCGGCCTGCTGCTGTCGCTTGTCTGGTTTAATCTGCTGCTGGTACTCCAGCGCGATATTGCCAAGCGCCGCCGGGTAGCCCGGCGCAGTATTGCCGCCAGTTTCCGGCTGTTCCTATCGATAGCAAAAACGTTGGGTGTGTTGGATTATCGCATCAAGGGGATTGATATATTACGCCAGGAGCGCGGTTGTTTGGTGGTCGCTAACCATCCGACACTGATTGATTATGTGCTTTTGGCATCCGTGATGCCCGAGACAGACTGCCTGGTAAAAAGCGCTCTGCTACATAACCCCTTTGTGAGCGGAGTGATCCGAGCTGCGGATTATCTGGTCAATAGCCAGGCGGACACGCTACTTCCAGCCTGTCAGCAACGCCTGGCACAGGGCGACACCATACTTATTTTTCCAGAGGGAACACGCACACGCCCTGGTGAAAATATGACACTGCAGCGCGGTGCCGCCAATATTGCCGTACGATGCCGCCGTGACGTGCGCATAGCAGTGATCCACTGTAGCGAGCATCTGCTTGATAAACAGAGCAGATGGTATGACGTTCCGCCCAGGAAACCCCTGTTCCAGGTAGACGTGCGTGAACGGGTACAGATAGAACATTTTTTTGATGCAGAATCGCAACAGCCAGCATTAGCCGCAAGGCAGCTAAACCGGCATCTTTTGCATCAGTTATCACCAGGCCTTATACCTTTGTCAGGAATTAATGATGCAAGCGCTCCACCTTGAAATTAAAAATCTCATAATAAATACACTGAATTTGGATGAACTGTCTGCGGACGATATCGACACCAATGCGGCGCTGTTTGGTGAAGGACTGGGGCTGGACTCCATCGATGCTTTAGAGTTAGGGCTGATGGTTAAAAACCAGTATGGTGTCGCGCTTTCCGCCGAAAATGAAGAGATGCGTCAACATTTCTATTCAGTGGCAACACTGGCATCCTTTATCCAAGCTCAACGTGCCTGAGAAGAGCCCGCTATGACAGAACAACAAACCATTTATCAGGAAGTGTCCGCGCTGCTGACCAAACTGTTCGATATCGATCCACAGGACATCAAACCTGAGGCCCGCTTGTATGAAGAGCTTGAGTTAGACAGTATCGATGCCGTCGACATGATCGTGCACCTGCAGAAGAAGACCGGGAAGAAAATCAAGCCGGAAACCTTTAAGCAGGTGCGTACCGTACAAGATGTCGTCGATGCGGTAGAACAGCTATTGCAAGAAGCATAACCGTTTATGCGCGGCGCTCGGTCCCTGAAAGGGATACAACTGGTGGCTCTACTGGCGCTACTGGCTTGGCCATTTCTTGTCTGGTTTGGCCTGACACGCAACAGCCTTCACTGGCTGCTGCCGATCATCGCTTTGTTGCTGGCCTTTCGCCTTTATCAGGTCAAAAGTCAGCGCGGCCCGATGCGCTATGTACTGCAAGCCGTGGCACTCGCGGGTCTCACATTATGCCTAATGAGCTATGTGCTAAAAACGCATCAACTGCTGCTATTTTACCCAGTGGTAGTCAATCTGGTCATGCTCGGCGTATTTGGTAGTTCACTGTGGAGCTCGATGCCAATGGTGGAGCGCCTTGCCCGTTTGCAGGAGCCGGAGCTCCCCCCGTCAGGCGTGCGTTATACCCGCAAGGTCACCCAGATATGGTGTGTGTTTTTCATTCTGAACGGCTCAATGGCACTTTTTACCGTTCTGCTAGGTGACATTCGGTTATGGACGCTGTGGAACGGCATGATTGCCTATCTGTTGATGGGGGCGCTGATGGCTGGCGAATGGCTGGTGCGTCGCAGGCGGATATTGCGAGACAAGGCATGAATCAGATACTCCCTATGGCCAAGTGGCTAAGTGCTTCGCGTGCCAATGAAACCCCGATTGCCTGGCTTGATGGACATATCTGGACGCTGGGGCAGTTGCGCCATGACGTAGCGGCACAGGTGAATATCCTGCAACAACATGAGGGCGATCGCTGGGCGCTGTGTTTTGAAAACAGCTATCTGTTTATCGTCGGACTATTGGCAACATTGCATGCGGGCAAAACCCCCGTGGTTCCCGGACATAGTCGTGTTTCGCTGCTGGAAGAACAACGGGCGCTGTTTAACGGCGTACTGACCGACCAGGCACTGACCTGGAGCGGTTCGCTGATCCAGGTCCAATCTGCCTATCAAAGTAGCGAGAACCCGCCGCCGCTAGCCACTCTCGATCCGGCCAGCCATATCGAATTATTTACCTCCGGCTCGACAGGGCAACCACGCCGTGTAATTAAACCCATTGCCTGCCTCGATCGTGAAGCCTCCTTACTGGCTGAACGTTTTGCCGACAGGCTCACCGGCTGCCATATTGTGGCCTCAGTGCCTCCGTTGCACCTTTACGGCCTCACCTTCCGTATCTTTTTACCCATGGCGCTAGGATTACCGCTGCATGCTGCAATGCTTCATTACACCGAGCAGTTGGCAACTCTGGATAATCAACACCAATACGCCTTGATCAGCAGCCCGGCTTTTCTAAAACGACTGGACCACCAGCTCACGCCACCGCCAGTGAATATGGTTATCTCCGCAGGGGGAGTATTGCCTTGGGAAAGCGTGGCTCAGACCGCCAGTTGGTTAGGAGTCTGGCCAGACGAAATCTACGGTAGTACCGAGACCGGGATCCTCGCCTGGCGTCACCATCAACAGCCTGATGTAACCTGGCAGCCCTTCACTGGCGTGCGTATCATGGTTGACGCCGACGAGATCCGGGCTATCTCTCCGCTTATCAGCGATAGGCACGGCCTGCTCCTCGACGATATATTGCAATTTGACGATAGTGGACGCTTCCAGATAACAGGCCGCCGCGATCGGGTGGTGAAAATTGAAGAGAAACGGATTTCACTTTGCGAGATCGAGCAACGGCTACTGGAACTCGAAGGCGTACGCGAAGCCGCAGCGCTACCGGTAACACGCGGAGGGCGCCAAGGCATTGGCGCATTGTTGGTGCTTGAAGACCACGCTCGGCAACAGTGGCAAAAAATGGGCGGCAAAGCACTGGAAATATCATGGCGTCGTGCGCTGCGCCCGTGGCTGGAACCTGTCACTATCCCTCGTTACTGGCGTATCGTTGACGAGATGCCCGTCAACAGCATGAACAAGCGCGTCTATGCGCAATTACAGGAATTGTTTCATGAGACCCCATGAGATGGCTCGCCATCAGACGCAACAGCAGGCCGAGATCGTGTTACGGCTGGATGCGGCTTCATTCTGGTTTAAAGGCCACTTCACAGTGCAGCCTCTGCTACCCGGCGTGACGCAACTAGACTGGGTGATGCACTACGCCACCTCACTGCTGGTACCCGATTTTCGCTTTCACAGTATTCAAAGTGTCAAATTCCAACAGCCCTTATTGCCGGATAACATCGTCACGCTGACGCTTGACTGGCAGGAAGAGCGGCAAATCATGGTTTTCCGCTATCAACGCCATGATGGTGAGGCTCGTAGCACAGCCAGCAGCGGGAAGATCCGATTATGTCGCTGAATAGTGGCACGTTTAACCCTTGTGTGGTGATCCCCTGTTATAACCACGGAGCCATGATGGCAAGCGTGCTAGCGCGCCTGCAACCCTTCGGCTTGGCCTGTCTGGTTGTGGACGATGGCAGCGACCAGGCCACCCAGCAGGAACTTGAGCGCCTGGCCACCATTCACGCGGATGTCACCTTAGTACGCCTTGCACACAATTCAGGAAAAGGCACGGCGGTTATTCGCGGATTGGAAGAGGCTCAACGCAGAGGATTTAGCCATGCGATACAGGTCGATGCGGACGGCCAGCACGCCATTGAAGATATTCCCAAGCTGATTGCCCTGGCACAGCTTCATCCCCAGGATTTAATTTCCGGACAACCGGTTTACGACGACTCCATACCAGCGTCGCGCCGCTATGGCCGCTGGGTAACTCACTTCTGGGTGTGGATTGAGACGCTCTCTCTCCAGCTCAAAGACAGCATGTGCGGCTTCCGGGTTTACCCAATTGCCCCTACATTGGAGTTGGCGCATAAAACGGCGCTAGGCAAACGCATGGACTTCGATACGGAAGTAATGGTTCGCCTCTACTGGCAGGGGAACACCAGTTACTTTGTGCCGACGCGCGTCACCTACCCCCAGGATGGGTTGTCACACTTTGATGCCTTGAAGGATAACGTGCGCATTTCACTGATGCATACCCGCCTTTTCTTCGGCATGTTACCGCGCATCCCTACCCTGTTTTTTCGTCGATCCAACCCGCACTGGGCACGTCAGAAAGAAATCAAGGGGTTGTGGGGAATGCGCATCATGCTTGCTATCTGGCGCTTACTGGGTAGAAAGGCCATTGCTCCACTGCTCTATCCGGTGGTGGCGGTTTACTGGCTTGGCGCACATCAGGCCCGTCAGGCTTCACAAGCCTGGCTGAAGCGGGTACGCAACGAGTTGACTTCGCATTCGCTCCCCATTCCTGCGCATCTAAACAGCTATCACCATTTTTTACGTTTTGCAGATGCCATGCTGGATAAAATCGCCAGTTGGCGTGGGGAAATGCGGCTAGGGCAGGATGTTGTCTTCGCCCCCAATGCCGAAGCCACGCTGGATATTGGCTCCCCGCAAGGCAAATTGCTGCTGGCCTCCCATTTGGGAGATATCGAAGCTTGCCGGGCGTTGGCACAACTGCAAGTGAGCAAAACCATCAATGCGCTGGTGTTCAACGACAACGCCCAGCGTTTCAAACAGATTATGGCAGAGATAGCGCCCCAGGCAGGGCTCAACCTGTTGCCAGTGACCGATATCGGCCCAGATACCGCCATATTGCTCAAAGACAAACTGGATCGTGGCGAATGGGTGGCGATCGTTGGCGATCGCATCGCGGTCAAACCGCAGCGAGGAGATAGTTGCCGGGTTATCTGGAGCCGCTTTATGGGCCATCCAGCCCCATTCCCTCAAGGGCCGTTTATTCTGGCTTCGATATTGCGTTGTCCTGTGTTGCTGATCTATGCCCTGCGCCAGCAGGGAAAACTACATTTGCACTGCGAGCCGTTTGCCGACCCTCTGCTGTTACCGCGGGCCGATCGTCAAGTCGCCTTGCAACAGGCGGTTGATCAGTATGCTGAGCGTCTTGAACACTACGCGTTGCAGGCACCACTCGATTGGTTCAACTTTTTCAATTTTTGGCAACTGCCTGACCAACAGGCCAATACCACAGACAGGAGCAAAGGGTGCTAAACGATCCCTGTTTCACCAGCGAGATAGAACTGACCGTTCCCTTTCATGATATTGATATGATGGGAGTCGTGTGGCACGGCTATTATTTCCGTTACTTTGAAATTGCCCGTGAAGCCCTGCTGAACCAATTCAACTACGGCTATCGGCAGATGAAAGAGTCAGGATATGTTTGGCCAGTGGTGGATACCCGCGTGAAATACCGCGATACGCTGACCTTTGAACAACGTATTCGCGTCCGTGCCACGCTGGAAGAATACGAAAATCGCCTGCGCATTGCCTACCAGATTTTTGACGCCGACAGCGGTAAACGCACCACAACCGGTTACACCATCCAGGTAGCAGTAGAGGAAAAAAGCCGTGAGATGTGCTTTGTCTGTCCGGACATACTGTTCGAACGTCTGGGGGTGCAGCCATGAAAGCCTGGCCTCTGCTATTCCTGCTGATCAGTCCATGGGTCAATGCCATCACGCTGGATGAATTACAGCAGCGTTTTACCGAACAACCGGTAGTGCGAGCCCATTTTGCTCAGGCTAGAACCATCAAAGATCTACCACAGCCACTGCGTTCCCAAGGAGAAATGGTGATCGCCCGCGATCAGGGTTTGCTGTGGCAACAGCAAACCCCCTTTGCCATGACGTTGATGCTCAACGACTCACGGATGGTGCAAATCATCAATAACCAGCAACCGCAGGTTATTACTGCACAAAACAACCCGCAGATGTTTCAGTTCAATCATCTGCTGCGCGCGCTATTCCAGGCCGATCGTCAGGTGCTGGAGAAAAATTTCCGTATTGATTTCCAGGAGCAAGGTGAGGGTCGCTGGACGCTATCCTTAACCCCACTGACCACCCCTCTGGACCGAATTTTTGCCACTATAGTACTGAGTGGACAAACCTATCTGGAAACCATCCATTTAAACGATAAACAGGGCGATCTGACTGAAATCACCTTCTCTCAACACCGGCTGCTACCCGCAGCTTTGACCGATGAAGAGCGACAACGTTTTGCCGCCTACTAATGCCAAACGCCTCGCGCTGTTATGGGGAGCCGCATGCCTGATATTCGCTGGCGTGCTGCTTGCCCTATTGCCACAGGCCCGGATCAATAGCAGCGTATTGGCGATGTTGCCCAAGCAGGCATTGGGTGCCATTCCTCCCGCGCTGAACGACGGTTTTATGCAGCGCCTGGACAAGCAGTTGGTCTGGCTGGTCAGCCCCGGAAAACAGGCAGACCCGCAGGTAGCGCAATACTGGCTCACCCAGTTGCAAAAATCCGGGTTAGCAGAAACGGTGAAAGGCCCGATGGGTGCTGCAGACCAACAAGCCTGGGGCGATTTTTTCTGGCAGCATCGTAATGGCCTGATCGACAACGCAACGCGTGAGCGCCTGCAAAACGGTGGCGATGCCCAGGCACAGTGGGTCCTTTCTCAGCTCTATTCGGCATTCTCTGGCGTCAGCGGCAAAGAGTTACGCAACGATCCGCTAATGCTGATGCGCGGCTCACAGCTGGCTCTGGCCCAGAACAGCCAGCGTTTACGGTTGATGGACGGCTGGTTGGTTACTCAAGATGAACTGGGGAACTACTGGTATTTTCTGCATGGCGAATTGACGGGATCGTCATTTGATATGCAACAAACCCACCGAGTCGTCACTACGCTCGCCGCGCTGGAGGATCAACTCACATCGCGCTACCCCCAGGCCAAGCTCCTCTCACGTGGGACGCTGTTTTACAGTGATTATGCCAGTCAACAGGCAAAACAGGACATATCTACGCTGGGGGTCGCCACCATACTGGGCGTAATACTGTTGATCGTGGTAGTTTTCCGCTCGCTGCGCCCGCTGCTGCTGTGCCTGATTTCCGTTGGCATCGGTGCACTGGCAGGAACAGCAGCTACGTTGTTGATCTTCGGTGAGCTTCACCTGATGACGCTAGTGATGAGCATGAGCATCATTGGGATCTCTGCCGACTATACGCTTTACTACCTCACCGAACGCATGGTGCACGGTAACGAAATATCGCCATGGCAGAGTCTGCTCAAAGTGCGTAATGCCCTGTTATTGGCATTGCTGACTACCGTCGCGGCCTATCTGATCATGATGCTCGCTCCCTTCCCTGGGATACGACAAATGGCGGTGTTTGCCGCTGTGGGCCTGATCGCCTCATGCCTTACGGTGATCTTTTGGCATCCGTGGTTATGTCGCAATTTACCAGTTCGCCCTATTCCTGCCGCGATCTCCCTGCTGCGCTGGCTTGCAGCCTGGAGGCATAACCGCAAACTGTCGCTGGGGCTACCTGTCGTATTGGCTTTGGTTTCTCTTGCGGGGATAGCGACATTACGCGTCGATGATGATATTGCCCAGTTGCAGGCGCTGCCGAAGGATGTCCTGGCGCAGGAAAAAGCCATTACGCAGCTCACCGGGCAAAGCGTCGATCAAAAATGGTTTGTGGTCTACGGCAACACTCCTCAGCAAACCCTGGAACGGCTTGAAGGCTTCACACCGGCACTGGAACAGGCCCGCCAGACGGGGGTTATCAGCGCTTTTCGCACGATCCCGTTGAATTCTCTCGCACGCCAGAAACAGGATCTCGCTCTGTTGCAGAGCGCCGCTCCTACAGTCATCCGTACATTGCAAAATACAGGGTTAACGGACGTCACGCCCGATCTGCAAACCGCACCTGCAACGTTGGAGGATTGGCTCAACAGTCCAGCCAGCGAAGGTTGGCGCTTGATGTGGTTGACATTGCCCAATGGCAAAAGCGGTGTGTTGGTACCGGTAGAAGGCGTTAACGACAGCACGGCTCTGAGCTCACTGGCGGAAAAACAACCGGGCGTAGTGTGGGTTGATCGCAAGAATACGTTCAACGAATTATTCGCCCTCTATCGCACCATACTTACCGGCCTGCTGCTGGTAGCACTGGCGGTCATCGCTTGCAGTGCGGTGTTCCGCCTCGGTTGGCGTAAGGGATTAATCAGCCTGGTGCCTTCGCTGCTGTCGCTGAGCATCGGACTGGCCACACTATCCTTTAGCGGACATGCCGTGAACCTGTTTTCGCTACTGGCGCTGGTACTGGTGCTGGGGATCGGCATTAACTATACGCTGTTCTTCAGCAATCCACGCGGCACACCACTGACATCGTTGTTGGCGATCGCGCTGGCAATGATGACAACGTTGTTAACCCTGGGCATGCTGGTCTTTAGCAGCACTCAAGCTATCAGCAGTTTTGGAATTGTCCTGGTCAGCGGGATCTTTACCGCTTTCTTGCTATCCCCACTCGCCATGCCTGACCGTAAGCAGAGAAAAAAATGACAAATTGCGACTTCTGGCGCGCGGTTCCCCTGTTGGCCGTGCTATTGATTACCGGCTGTAGCCACTCATCGCATAATGAGAATGGCTCCCGCCCGCAAGCCTGGCTTGAACCCGGCGTACGCGTCACGCTACCGGCTCCTGGTATCACTGAGCATATCCAGTCCCAGCAATTATTGACTGGCAGCTTTAACGGCAAAACCCAGTCGTTGTTGGTCATTCTAAATGCGGATAGCAATGCACTCACCTTGGCCGGGCTGTCTTCGTTAGGTATCCGCTTATTTCTCGTTACCTATGACGATAACGGCATTCATACCGAGCAGTCGATCGTGGTGCCACAACTGCCGCCAGCCAGTCAGGTCTTGGCCGATGTGATGCTCGGCCACTGGCCGATTACCGCCTGGCAAGATCGGTTGCCGCAGGGCTGGACGCTAATCGATAAGGGCGACAAACGAGAATTACGCAACGCGCGCGGCAAACTGATAACGGAGATCACGTACCTGCAACGTAAAGATCGTCGTGAACCTATCAGCATTGAGCAACACGCGTTTAAATACCACATCACCATTCAATATCTGGATGACTGATATGATTTACATTTCTGCTATCGGCATGATTAACGCTTTGGGCCAATCGACAGAAGAGATTGCAGCCAACCTGACCCAAGGAACAGCGCCCGGCATGCGCAAGCGTGAGCATTGGTTACAGAACCAACAGGACGCGATATTAGGCGGCGTCGACGGAGAATTACCCGCTATTCCAGACAATTTTGCCGCACATCGCAGCCGCAATAACCAATTATTATTGGCCGTTCTGGCGCAAATTCAGCCCGTGGTAGATGACGCGCTGCTTCGCTTTGGCGCCGACCGCATCGCCGTAGTGTTAGGTACCAGCACCTCTGGGCTGGATGAAGGCGATCGACATGTTAGCCATGTTGCTAACCATGAAGAGAGCCCGAGCTGGCAATATCCACAACAAGAGCTGGGCGATCCGTCACGCTTCCTCGCCGCTTGGTTGGGCCTGAATGGCCCTGCGTTTACTCTTTCCACCGCGTGTTCTTCCAGTGCCCGCGCAATCATCAGCGGGCGCCGTCTTATTGAAGCTGGCCTGGCAGATATCGCGATTGTTGGCGGCGCAGATACCTTAAGCCGCATGCCTATCAACGGTTTTAATAGCCTGGAGTCTCTTTCCACTACGCTTTGCCAGCCGTTTGGCCGCGATCGCTGTGGGATCACAATTGGTGAAGGAGCGGCACTGATGGTACTTACCCGCGAGCCGAACCCCATCGCGCTGCTGGGGGTAGGTGAGTCAAGCGATGCATACCATATTTCGGCACCCCATCCGCAGGGTGCCGGTGCCTTGCGAGCCATTGAACAGGCATTGCAAGACGCGGGGCTTAACCCCGAAGAGGTGGGTTACATCAACCTGCATGGAACTGCCACCTTGCTCAACGATCAGATCGAATCCAAAGTGGTTCACGATCTGTTCGGTGAAAGCGTGCCCTGCAGCTCCACCAAACATTTAACCGGGCATACCCTGGGGGCTGCGGGCATCACCGAGGCGGCTCTTAGCGCGCTTATTCTGCTCTATGACCTACCACTGCCAGCGCAAGACTTCAGCCATTCTCCGGCGGATCCGACATTACCGCCCTGTGGTTTACTGCATGCGGCTGAACCGCTGATGCGCCCGGTCATTCTGTCTAACTCTTTCGCCTTTGGCGGTAATAACGCCAGCATCCTGCTGGGGAGGTTGGCATGAGCCATTACTTATCACCGGCGGAATATCTGCCCCACGACGCCCCAATGCTGCTGTTGGCAGAGGTTATCAGCGTGACGGAAGACAGCGCACATTGCCGGGTTGAGGTCAGGAGCGACAGCGTGCTGGCGCCGTTCCTCAATGCGCAAGGCGAGCTGCCTGGTTGGTACGCACTGGAATTGATGGCACAAACCATCGGCGTTTGGTCCGGGTGGCATCGTCATCAGCGAGGAGAACAGCGGATCGCCCTCGGTATGGTGCTTGGAGCCAGGGAATTGGTCTGTGCCGCGGGTTACCTACCAGCAGATGCAATGCTAGACATCCAAATCAAGCTGCTGATACATGATGACCGTTTCGGGAGTTTTGACTGTGTTATTGGCGCGCAAGGTGACACGCTGGCCACCGGTCGCGTCAATACCTTCCAGCCCACACCAGAAGAATCAACAATGCTTTTTAATCAGGGATCTACTGCATGAGTCGTTCAATTCTCATCACCGGAGCCAGCAAAGGTATCGGACGTGCTATTGCCAGCCAGTTAGCCGCTGACGGTTTCATCGTTGGGATACACTATCACCAGGATGAAGCTGGTGCACAACAAACGCTGGCCGCAATTACCGCTGCCGGAGGACAAGGCCGCCTACTTTGTTTCGACATTAGCAATCGTCAGCAGTGCCGGGAGGTCCTCGAGCAAGATCTGGCAGAGAATGGGGCATGGTACGGCATCGTCAGCAATGCCGGGATCGCTCGCGACGCCGCCTTCCCTGCATTGAGCGATGATGATTGGGATGAGGTGATCCACACCAATCTGGACAGTTTCTACAACGTGATCCAGCCCTGCATCATGCCAATGATTGCCCAACGTCAAGGTGGCCGCATCCTTACACTATCTTCTGTTTCTGGCATCATGGGGAATCGGGGCCAGGTGAACTACAGTGCGGCCAAAGCAGGCATTATTGGCGCCACCAAAGCGTTGGCGATAGAACTGGCAAAACGCAAGATCACCGTCAACTGCATTGCCCCAGGGCTGATCGATACCGGCATGATAAAAATGGAAGAGGCAGCGTTAAAGGAAGCCATGTCGATGATCCCGATGAAACGGATGGGCCTGGCGGAGGAAGTCGCCGGGCTTGCCAGCTATTTGATGTCAGATATAGCCGGTTACGTGACTCGTCAGGTCATTTCTATCAACGGAGGGATGCAATGATTCGTCGGGTAGTTATTACAGGTATGGGCGGTATTACCGCCTTCGGTGAAAACTGGCAGGCGGTATCCGCTAAATTGTTGGCCTATAAAAACGCCGTACGCCACATGCCTGAATGGCAAGTCTATGACGGCCTGCACACTCTGCTGGGCGCCCCAATCGATGATTTCGTGCTGCCAGAACACTATACCCGTAAACGTATACGCTCAATGGGGCGGGTGTCGCTTATGTCGACCCGCGCAACGGAATTGGCTCTGGAGCAGGCCGGGCTTCTTGGTAACCCGGTGCTAACCAACGGCCAGACCGGTATCGCTTATGGCTCATCCACCGGCAGTACTGGCCCGGTGAGCGAATTCGCCACCATGCTGACCGAGAAGCACACCAATAACATCACGGGCACCACTTATGTGCAGATGATGCCTCATACTACCGCGGTCAATACCGGGTTATTCTTCGGCCTGCGCGGACGTGTGATCCCGACGTCCAGCGCCTGTACCTCAGGCAGCCAGGCCATTGGCTATGCCTGGGAGGCTATTCGCCACGGTTATCAGACCCTGATGGTTGCCGGTGGGGCAGAAGAACTGTGTCCTTCCGAGGCCGCCGTATTCGACACGTTATTTGCCACCAGCCAACGTAATGATGAACCGCATGCCACCCCTTCCCCATTTGATCAGAACCGCGATGGTTTGGTGATTGGTGAAGGTGCTTGTACGCTGATCCTCGAAGAGCTGGAGCATGCGCAAGCACGCGGCGCAACCATCTACGGCGAAATCGTCAGCTTTGCCACCAATTGTGATGCGGCACACATCACACAGCCTCAACGTGAAACCATGCAGATCTGCATGGAGCAGTCGTTGAAGATGGCCGGTCTGCAAGCAAGTGATATCGGCTATATTTCTGCCCACGGTACCGCCACCGATCGGGGTGATATTGCCGAAAGTCAGGCAACCGCCGCGATCTACGGTGACAGCGTGCCGATCTCGTCGTTGAAAAGTTACTTCGGCCACACCTTGGGGGCTTGTGGAGCACTGGAAGCCTGGCTGAGCCTGCAGATGATGCGTGAAGGCTGGTTCGCACCAACGCTAAATCTGCGTACCCCTGATGAACAATGCGGCGCACTTGATTACATCATGGGAGAAGCCCGTCATATCGACTGCGAGTTTCTGCAAACCAATAACTTTGCCTTTGGTGGTATCAACACCTCGATTGTTATCAAACGCTGGGCATAACCAACTCTAATCACCAGGAAACCGCCAATCGGCAGGCGTTGCCAGCCGATTGGCACTCGCCTGGGCAAGCAAGCTCATGCCATGTGTGACCAACTCACCAACGGGATAGATCCACTGGGCTTCAAGCAGATTGTTGCAGCAGGCCACCCCGTGATCCCGACATTTACAGATGCCTAATGTCAATTAGCAACCATTGGCACACTGAGGCTCAGGATTGTTGAACAGGATACGAACCAGCAAAGCCCTCGGTTCGCGCAATGGATCATTGCCGATAGCTAACACTCGACCATCATGGGTCGCGGTATATTCCCGAATGGTGTCGCCAAAAGCATTACGCTGAACGGCCACTTTCTGCCCTTTGACCACCGAATCGCCGACGTTAACCAGAATCTCGGTAAATCCACCAACCTCAGCTCGGATCGAGCTCATTTCATTACCGATAAAGGTTTTTTGCTCTTTAGCCGTTGCCCCTAATGTTCCGGCTGTCATGCCTTGTTGAACCATCAGGTTACGCACCCCTGTCAAGCTACGCGCGATAAGTTCAGGTTGATAAAGCTTGGGCTTGCCAATTTCGAGTGTAATGGCAGGGATCTTGTTTTCAACGAAAGTGGTTTCGACAGAGCCTTTCTCACCAGGATCGGCTTTAATCTGGTCCGCCGGGAACAATTCAGCCATTTGCTTCACCTGCGGGTTACGGTAATCCGCATAGATGAACAAGGGATATTCGGTACCCCGGCTCTGTGTGTGCATATCAATGAACAGGGTGGCATTGCCCGCCCACAAATTATTCCATAACAGCCAAGCCTGTTGTTCGGCAGCGTTACCTTTTTCTTTGCCCGGCCAAACCCGGTTGAAATCGACCATATCCCCCCCGTCATTGGCCAACTGCCAGTTTCGGTTATTGGCCAACATGCCAGAAGGATTCGCGCCCACGGCACCGATCACACTGCCTTTCAACTCTGCGGGATCCAGCTTTTCAAATACCTGCTGTATCACCCGGGTGCCATTTAGTTCATCACCATGGACCGCCGCTTGTAGACCCAGCTTAGGACCAGGCTGTGCGCCTTTGGCCACCATAACGGGAACATACCAGTGTTGACCGATCCCATTGCTGGTCCCTTGGAACATGAAGCGATAAACCTTTCCTGCCTCCAGATCGTCTACATCCAACTTGCTGATAACCGGATTACCCTCAATTTTATCTCCGGTATAAATCGTTGCCGCCTGAGCATTAAGCATCCCCGTAAGCAACACCGCCAACATCGTAACCTTATGCATAATTATTCCCTTTAGTATCAGTAAGTAACACATAAAAAATTTTTGATCATTGGTCAACCGACTAGCAAAAGCCGTACTTCAGGAACAAGACTGGGTGCGCTTACCAGTGCCTCTAATCAAGGCATAGGCGCTTAAAAGCTCCAGGGTAAAAACATATTGGCCGCGCCCGACACGGCGAGCCATGGACCAAAGGCTAACGGTTGATTAAGGTCTTGTTTTGCCAACCCTCGCTGTATCAACGTAACCAGCAGACCACTGGCCGCTGCAACCAAAATCACCTGTGGCAACGCTTGCCAACCTAACCAGGCCCCTAACGCCGCAAGTAATTTAAAATCACCATAGCCGAGAGCCTCTTTACCGGTTGCCAGCTTGAATAGCCAGAACACGCTCCATAGGCAGACATAACCTGCCACTGCGCCAATCGTCGCCTGTTCCAACGAGGCAAAATGCCCCTGAATATTGAATAAAAGTCCGATCCACAGCAGTGGCAACGTCAGCACATCTGGCAAGAGTTGTGTCTGATGGTCAATAACTGCCAGCGTCAGCAAAAAAGAGAGCAATGTCCAGGCGCCCAGCAAGGGGAAACCTAGCGGGAATATAAGCGCCGTCAGCACAAACATCATAGCCGTTGCCACTTCAACCAGCGGGTAGCGCCTTGGGATCCGCTCACCACAGCAACGAGCCTTCCCCTTTAACAACAGAAAACTCAGCAGGGGTATATTGTCCCTGGCCGCAATAGGATGCTGACAATGCGGGCAACAGGAATGCGGTAATAGCAGATCAAAGCGCGGTATGGATTCAGGTAAGGGCAGCGCCAGTTGCACGAGCGCCTCGCGCTGCCATTGCTTCTCCAGCATCACCGGTAATCGATAAATCACCACGTTCAGAAAGCTACCCACTATGGCCCCAAACATCCCCACGACACCCAGCCAGAGAAGGGGAAATGCAACAGTAAAATCCAGTAATAAACTCAAAAAACCTCCCCACAGTCAGGCAAATACCTACCCAACCTTTTAAGACAGCCAGTCCGTTTAAAGCAACCGCCCCTGAACCTGCCAGGCTATCTGCCCCTGATCGTTAGCCCTGCCTAACTGATTTATCAGTGGCCTCATCGCCTCCGGTAATACCGGCCCTCGGCGCACCTGACCGTTGAACTGATAGCGCCCGTCAAATCCGACGGTGCCACGCCCCATAAGGCTCAGATGAGAGGAGTCTTGTTTCAACACCAACACCAGAGCCCCTTTTCCATCACAGCTCAATTGGCCTTGCACGTTGGCCAACTCCAACGCCCCCAACGGAGTCGCCAACTGTGCGTGCTGCCAGTTGACGACACCACCGCCAAGACTCCGGCAACCAGCGGAACTGAACTCTCCTTGTTGCAACCGCAGTTGCAGCTCTCCCTGGGCGGTGATCGGCAAAGGCAACGACAGCTGTTGGCGCACAACATCTGCAGGAACAGAGAGTTGCCACTCATGCAGTTGAAGATCCAGCCAACCACGCAGGATTCCGGCTCCCTGCAAGCCTTGCGGATCCCTTAGCTCAATCTCTAAGGCTGGCATCCAAGAGGAGAAAGTGAACTGCCAGTTCAGTTTTGCCAGCATAATGTTACGCCAGCTTAACTGGTGCAAACTGCCCTGCCACAGGGAACCAGAAAAGCCACCGACCTTCATATCTGCGGGTATAAAAACTTGTAATACCCGTGCCGGCGCGTGTCCTCCCAGCAATAGGAGATAACAAGCCAACAAAAGTACGGCCTTTTTGGCTTTAGCGCCCATCGCTGCGCTCCAGCATCAGTTTGTTTACCGTCACCCATCCTGGTTTATCGGGACGCATCGCCACCTCAAGCGCCACAATGCGAACGCTATAGCGCTTTTCCAACTGTGTGAGCCAAAGCATCAAGGCATTAAAATCGCCAGGTTCCAGCGTGACCGCCAGCCGCTCTCCCTGAGGCTGCATGCGGGTAATGTTCATGTTTTGAGCTGCTGCGCTCTGTGCCACCCTGGCCGACAAGCTTAGGGAGGTCTCCTGTATGGGTTGTGCCCCCTGTTGGCGCAAGCGCGGAGCCTGTTGCAACATCCATTCCACCGTGTTTTTTTCACGGGCGATAGTACGCTGCCATTGGCTAGCCTGTTGTTGCCAGGGCAGCCATAGTGCGTAGTAGCACAAGCTCACGATAACCAATACACCACAGCCCAGAACCAAACCTCGTTCCCGAAGGCTGAGCTGTAGCCAGCGGTGCTTGAGTTCATTCATCCTTTATCCCCAGAGTCAGTCGGCCCTCTACCCCAGTTGGATTCTGCTTGATTTCGCCAGGTTGCACCTGGTAATGCTGCCCGGCAGCAACCTGAAACTGTTCCAACGCCTGAAAAGAGGCCGCCTGTACATCGACCTTCAGCTCTTTACGGCCAGCGTCATAAGACAGCGCCTGGAACCGGATTGCCGAGTTTTCCGCCATCAGCTGTTGCAATTGGCGCATCTGTGCGACCACACCGGCTTGCTCGATAGGCTGTAATTGCTGCAAGTGCTGCTGCATCTGCACGCGCGGATTAACCACCTTTTTATCAGCCGGAAACAGCTGTTGGTAGACCCGCACACTTTCCTGCCGCCAATGTTCAGCCTGTTGCCAAAGCCGGTAATGAGATAGCCCGGCGCTCACACACAACAGCAGTAAATACACTGTTAATGCCATCATCACGGTTCGCCAGGGGCGTAATCGAGCACGCCAGGGGCTCGAGCGGATGAATTCGCCCTGGCGCAGATCGGCTCCGCTATCGTGCACGCCTTCTGCCGCCAACTGCAGTAAATGCCGCGGTGGCTGAACACGCCATTCCGGAGGGCTAGTAGTGGATGCTGGTGGTGCAGAGTAGCTTTCAATGACCGGCGGTGCCCACACGGCCAAAAACTCCGATAGCCAGGAGGATTCAACAATCATCCCGGCATACTTTTCCCGGCGAAACAGCCATTGATCATTGAGATTGACCGCACTCCAACCGTCGGCGGCCAAGGGTAACGCCAGCACATCTGGCAACATTGCCTGCACCTGCCCCCCTAGACGTTCACAACGGGCTATCCACTGATGCATAAGGCTTTTATCAACTACCGCAACGTCACACTCATCACCACGTTGCTGCAAAATGGCAAAATGCAGCCGTTCAACCTCCGTTGCCAATTGCTCCTCCAGCATAAACGGCAGCACTTGCAAACGCTGACGCCTGGCACG
Organism: Serratia sp. J2; assembly: GCF_046269175.1. Taxonomy (NCBI): domain Bacteria; kingdom Pseudomonadati; phylum Pseudomonadota; class Gammaproteobacteria; order Enterobacterales; family Yersiniaceae; genus Serratia; species Serratia sp. J2. Next base: position 118,822 of record NZ_JBKABN010000016.1, on the reverse strand, counting down.
ACGAGGCAGCGTCACACGATGGAAAACCAACTCGCTCGCAGGCACCAATACCCAGGCAGGGTATCTGGCAAGCAGGCTCACCAATTGCTCATCGTTCTCCCCCATAGCCAAACTACCTTGCTGATGACCGTCTGCTGAAGCGAAATACCACAGCACTGGCTGTGCTTCATCGCTGGGTAAGCGCAGTATCAACCTGGCTTGCTCACGGGGCTTTCTGTTAGGCATCAAGGCTCCACCATCATGCTTAATCCATATTGCCGCTGTACCACCTGAAAACTGTTACCGGCCTTGCGCAACAGGCTGCGCTGGCTATAGTGAGTCTCCCCCATCAGCACGGTGAAACGGGCTAAAAACAGCTCGCTCTTTATCGTCAGCAGCGATCTGACCGTTGAGGTGTCGATGTCCTTAAGGGCAACCTGTGCCAAAAATGCCGTCGTACTGCTCCACCCTTCACGTGGACGCTGTTGTAACAATCGAGTCGCCATGGCTGAATCAAGCTCCTTGAGAAATAGCGCCGCCAGTAATGGTCCTTGAGACTCACTCAGGGTATTAACGTTTACCAGCAGCGTCTGTGTTGGCAACGCGCAAACGTAAGGTAAAAGACGCCGATAAAGGCTGGCATCAACCCCAGAGACGGTCCGCAACTCGCTGACATCCTGCATGGGTTGATTGGCAGGCAAGTAAGCCACCGCCTGGGCCATATAGACCTCATCTTCAGCGCCATCAATGCTTGGCTCGCTGTCACTGTCTATCCAGTCACGCAGAGCCGCGGCTATCTGCGTCGCACGCAGGGGGTCTTCCCCCAGGTTGATTAGCAGCTGTCTAAAAACCTGGGTAGGGTAAGGCAATATCGGCTGCATACCTTCAGTAGCAGCCCCTTGGTTAATGGCATTGAGATTAAAGCAGGCCTGGCCATCAACAATCTGCCCAAACACCTCCCCGCCTTCAACGGGAAAACGGCGCTGCTCTTGCGCCCAGTTTTGCGCCAAATGTGTTTTATTAGGTGAGTCCAGCGCATCTCGTTGCAAAATTTTCACCGCCAGTGCTTCTGCCGAGCGGGCATACCATTTTGCCTGCTGGCGATCCAAATGAGCAGCGGTACGCAGATAAGTGCGCCCGTTTCGCTCGGCAATGGTCGCAGCAATCGTCACCATCAGCGCCAGGATCAGCAACACCACCAGCAGGGCAACGCCCTTTTGCCGCGCCCTCATTCTTGCCCCACCGCCGTGATCAAAAACAGCCGGGTCAATTCACCCACGCCAGCAACCACTAATGTCACCTCAATCCCCTGCGGCAAAACCGACGCGTTGTTCCAACTCTCCCGCCACGTACCCTCAGCAAAAAAACGCAGGCGAAAGACACTGACCTCATCGAGCAAAACCTTGACCACCGGCTCCTCCCCAACGAGCGGATCCGCATGGGCATAACTCAACCGCTCTAACTGCTGATGGCGCAGACGATATCCCACCGGTTGTAACTCGGCACGGGGCAACATCCCCATCGGGTTTTGCCAACCGTTGCGCATGAAAGAGACGCCCCAGTCCTCACTTTGTAATTGATAGCGCGCCGCTGAAAACACGCGTTCATTCCCTCTGTGATGGCGAGGGATGATCTGACCGAAATCCCCTTCCAACTGTATAAAGGCACGTTGAAGCTCGGCCAACCGCTGAGCCTTACGCTGCGAAATCTCATCATTGCGCATCACCCCCTGCAACACCTGGAAGGCACTGATGCTCAACGCAGCAAAAATCGCCAATGCCAACAGCATCTCAAGCAACGTGAAGCCCCGCTGGCTACGGCAATTCATTCCCGCACCACGTAGCTGCGTAAAGAAACCACTGGCGCAGCGTCTTCTTTATGACGCCTCACCTCAACATCCAGTGCCCGTAATTGACCCAGTTCGGTATCAACCCCCTGCCAGCGTACAGACCACTCCTCGCCCGCATAGGTCACCGTGGTGCCGATCCAGCGCTTTTCCGGCCAGGTTTTCTCAAGATGTAACCTGACCTGTTGATTATCCGCCAACCAGCTTGCCAGTATTTTTTCCTCCATACGGCCAATGCTGCCAGCCTGTTGTGCCGTGGTTTGCAGCACGGCTAACCCCGCCAAAGCGAAAACGATCAGTGCCACCAGCACTTCGAGCAATGTCATCCCTCTTTGGGTATTCATTGTGCGGCTCCGTTTGCTGACGAATCGATCGCGCCTGCTGCATCTACACGAAGCCAAACCAAGGGTTGGCTACCGGCCTCACTGAAAACCAGCTCAAACGGTGTAACCTCCCCGCCGGGTAACAGCAGAATATCGGGTTCCGGTGCCGATTCCACAGCACGCGGCCACTCCTGCCGATCGGGGAAATGCAGCTTGAGCCGGATATCATCAGGCATTTGGCTCCCTAACGCCGCCTGACGGGGTTGCCAATTCTGCCAAACGTAACCTTGCCAACTATCCGAGCCAGATACTGCCCCGCGTTTTTCAGCGGCCTGACGCTGTAGCATTTGGAATTGCCAGCCATCTGGTCGAACCTGGATCCCCAGCAACTGGTCATTTTGCACCGAGGCATCCATGGCAAACGCCAACTGAGCCTGAAAGCGTTTCAGCTGTAGCTGCGGGTTATTTTGTTGCATGGCCGGAAATGACATGATCACCAAACTGGCTGCACTCCCGATCAGCAGCACAACCAGCATCATTTCCAACAACGTAAAGCCGCGTTGGCGCACTACTTCTTACCAATAGTCCAGTTACCGATATCATCCTCGGTGTCCGGTATGCCATCTGGGCCATAAGAGAAAACGTCTAACTGACCGTGTTGGCCCGGGCTAAGCAACTGATAGTCTGCCCCCCAGGGATCCTGCGGCAAACGGCGAATATAGCCACCTTGGGGATAACTGCGCGGTTCCGGTTGTGCCGAGGGCTTGGTCACCAGTGCCTGCAACCCTTGTTCGGTGGTGGGATATCGGCTGTTATCCAGCTTGTACATATCCAACGCACTCTCCAGCGCGACAATATCGCTGACGACCTTCTGATGGTCCGCCTTCTCTTTGTTTCCCATCAGGTTAGGCACTACCAGACTCGCCAGGATGCCCAGGATCACAATCACCACCATAATTTCCAGCAGGGTAAAACCTCGCTGACGCTGTTGCCGCATTTTTCTCTCCGTTATTTGCAGATTGAATTTACATACTCATCAAGGTATTTAATTGCAGGATTGGTTGCAGGATCGCCAAAACGATAAACAGCACCACGCCCGCCATACTCACCACCAACAAGGGCTCAAAAAGCCCCAATGCCAACTGCATTTGGGCAGTAAACTCCCGATCCTGATTGTCTGCCGCGCGTTCCAACATGCTGTCCAGTTCCCCACTGCGTTCACCGCTGGCGATCATGTGCCGCATCATCGGGGGAAACAGCGCAGTGATTTCCAGAGCCCGATGCAGGCTCACCCCCTCGCGCACCGATTCCGTCGCCAATGACAACTGGCGGCGCGCATATTCATTGGTTAATACCTCTCCGCTGATGCGCATCGCTTGCAGCAAGGGCACTGCACTGGCATTGAGAATGCTCAGCGTTCTGGCGTAACGGGCAGTATTGAGCCCTCGTGCGATGCGTCCGATCACCGGGAGGCGCAGCAACTGCCGATGGAAAGCAATGCGCCGCGCTTCTTGGCGCAGCCACAGGCGCATCAGCATCGGCGCCAATAACAGCAACAACAGCACCCAAGGGCCAAAAGCTCGAACTCCGTCACTCAGCCCCATCAGCACACGCGTTGATAGCGGAAGTGCCTGCTTCATGTGAATAAACTGTTCCACCACCTTGGGCACGACGGCGGAAAGTAAAATGGCGATCACGCTGATGGCTACCACCGTCAGCACGCAGGGGTAAATCATCGCCTGCAGGATACGAGCTCGCATTTGCTGGCGCTGCTCGGTGTAATCCGCCAACCGGTTCAGAACCAGATCCAGGTGACCAGAAGCCTCACCCGCCGCCACCATCGCACAGTACAGCCGCTCAAAACTGGTGGGATAACCGCTCATGGCCTCCGCCAGGGAATGTCCCTCCAGTACTTTGGTGCGCACTGCGGCCATCAGGCTGCGCTGCCGGGGTTTTTCACTCTGTTTTGCCACGGTCTCAAGCGCCTCCTCCAAGGGTAAGGAAGCGGCAACCAAGGTCGCAAGCTGACGAGTCAACAACGCCAGATCGGCACTGCTAATCCCCCGCCCCCATGAAAGACGCCGCCCGCTTTGGGCCTGCTGGCGTTCATCCTGTCCTTCGTCCAGGCTTACAGGGACCAACCCCTGCTCGCGTAAAAGTTGACGGGCATGGCGGGCTGAATCCGCTTCCTGCACTCCCCGCCGTTTTTTGCCGCGCTCGTCTAACGCCTGATAATGAAATAAGGCCATGTCATCCCTCTTCCTGAGACTGGCTTTCGGTCACGCGGATCACCTCTTCCCAACTGGTCTCGCCCGCCAATACTTTTTCCAATCCCCCCTGGCGCAATGTTTTGTATTCATTACGTAATTGACGAGCAATCGTGAACTCACTCTCTCCCTGGTGGATAGCCGTACGCACTCGGTCATCAATCAACAGCAGTTCATGAATACCAGTACGCCCACGGTAACCGGTAAAATTACACTGCGAGCATCCCTTCGGTTGCCATAATGGGGTTCCGGGTAAAATCCCCATCTGATCGGCCAGGACCGGATCGGCTGCATAAGTTTGACGACAATCGGGGCAGAGTGTACGAACCAGTCGCTGTGCCAATACGGCCAGTAATGAGGTGGAGAGCAAAAAAGGCTCAATGCCCATATCCTGCAGCCGCGATAAGGCCCCCAGCGCGCTGTTGGTGTGCAGCGTGGAGAGTACCAGGTGCCCAGTCAGTGAAGCCTGAACCGCAATCTGAGCGGTTTCGCTGTCGCGGATCTCCCCAACCAGCACCACATCAGGATCCTGACGCAGAATGGCCCGCAAACCGCGAGCAAATGTCATATCTACCTTGGGGTTTACCTGCGTCTGGCCGATACCCTCGAGTTCATACTCGATCGGGTCTTCGACCGTCATGATATTGCGTTCGCTGGCATTGAGGCGGCTCAATGCTGCATAGAGGGTGGTGCTCTTACCCGACCCTGTCGGACCGGTGACAAGGATAATGCCATGTGGCCGCTGGATCAGTTCATCGATCTGCCGCCGATTAGGTGAAGACATGCCAAGCGCGGCGAGATCCAGACTGACGCTGTTTTTATCCAGTAAACGCAGAACAATTCGTTCACCATAATTAGACGGTAAGGTCGAAACCCGCACATCAATGGCTCGGCCACCGATTCGCAGTGCCATGCGCCCATCCTGCGGGATCCGCTTTTCGGCAATATCCAGCCGTGCCATGACTTTGATGCGAGAGATCAATAAAGAGGCCAACCGCCGCTGAGGGCGCAGAATTTCACGCAATACGCCATCGACCCGGAAACGGATCTGCAAGTGGCGTTCATAGGTTTCGATGTGGATATCCGATGCTTTATCCTTGATGGCTTCAGTCAGCATCGCATTGATCAGGCGGATAATAGGGGCATCATCATCGGCATCCAGCAAGTCGTCGCTGTCGGGTAGCTCTTCTGCCAAGGTATAAAAATCCATTTCATTGCCGATATCGGTCATCATGCGTCGCGCCTCTTTCGAATCGCGCTGGTAGCTGATCACCAGTTGTTTCTCAAACTCGTCACCCGATACCGTGCTGATAGTCAGCCCACACCCGGCAACCCTACGTGCCTCAAGCAATGCTGTGGCGGTGGTTTCCGCCAGACGGAGCACACGGCACCCAGCATGATCCCGCAACAGCAAAATGCGTTGCGCACGCGCATAGGCAAATGGCAGCTGCGGGCGCAATTCACTCAGGTCCTCTGGGAGGGTATTCATCGTCCCCCCGTTGAATAGAATGCGCTGATCGCGGCATTAACCTGGCGGAAAGTGGCACCGTTTTGATCGGGTGGCAACTTCAATACCTCATTGTTCAGCGTGGCTACGCTCCCTTGTTTGCCGCGCTGTTGGTCTTGTTCCTGATTAAAGGCCTGATACTTTTCTGAGGAGGCATGGCGATACTGGTCACGATCCCGGATAATCGATGGGCGGATGAACAGCATCAGGTTGCGCTTGGAAACCTGTTTGCTGTTGGAGCGGAACAGATAGCCCAGCACCGGAATATCCCCCAACACCGGAACCTTGTCGCTGCTGTCGCGAACGGTTTTATCCAGCAAGCCACCCACTACCACGGTTTCGCCGCTGCCTACCAGCACCGCGTTATTGACCGTGCGGGTATTAAAGGTCGCCCCCAGATTAGCGCTGCTGCTGGAAGCCGCATCAGCCACACTGGAAACCTCCTGCTCGATCTCCAGCAGCACGGAATCCCCTTCGTTGATCTGCGGTTTGACCTTCAGCTTAATGCCGACGGTTTTACGCTCCACCGTGTTGAAGATATTATCGCCCGACGTCGTTTGCGAGCCGGAGAGGACAGGAACTTCCTGGCCGACATTGAACGTCGCCTCCATGTTGTCAAGCGTGACAATGCTCGGTGTCGCCAGAATGTCATTCTTGCTACTGCTGGAAAGCGCGGTCAGCAGCATAGCCCAATTGCCCTGATAAAAACCGGCAGCAATACCGTTAAAACTGCTGAGAGCGCTGGCCAGGGTACTATTAACCGTCCCGTCCTGATTGTATTGATTGGCTCCGGCAATCGCCGTGGTGATAGGCAAACCGGTATTGGTGAACTGCGTCACTCCGGCATTCTTGTTAGCCCACTGTATTCCCAGGTTCAAACCATCGGCGTCTTGTACCTCTGCGATAATCGCCTCTACCAGTACCTGTGCACGGCGAATATCCAACTGAGCTATCACCTTCTCCAGATCTCGCATGACATCCGGAGCCGCCGTCAGTATCAGTGAATTGGTTTGCTCATGGGCTTTGATGGTGATGTCTTTACGCAGTGCTTCCGCTGGCTTGGCATTCTGTTGCTCACTTTGAATACTGGTACTGACGCCAGTCAACACCTCAACCAGATCGGTGGCTTTGGCATACTTCAGGTAAATCACTTTGGTATTACCTTGCACGGCCTGCTCACGATCCAGTTGCTTGATCATGGCGATAATCCGCTGGCGGGAGTTGGGTTCTCCGCTGACCAAGACCGAGTTGGTTCGCTCATCCGCAACAAGATTGGCTACCATCAGGCTTGGCATCGCTGATTTGCTGGCATCCTTGGTTAATTCGGTGACCAGCTTGACGACTTCAGCAGCAGACGCATAGGCCAGCGGTACCGTGACCACACTACGGTCACCGACCTTGTCAACGCGTTCAACAATCGCCATCAAGCGTTTGATGACCGCTGCACGCCCGGTCATCAACAACACGTTGGAAGGCTCATAATGCACAACACTGCCAGCCCCGGCGTTATCGTTCAATTGACGGAGTAACGGGGCAAGATCGCGTGCCGCCACGTTATTGACCGGCACGACACGTGTCACCACTTCATCACCCTCGCCCGGCTGGGCATCGCTGGCTACCGGCACCGCCGCAGTTTTCGCATCCTTGGAACGCACCACTTTCAACACGCCGTTACGCATATCCACCACGGCAAAGCCATAAACGTCCAGCACGCTGAGGAAGAACTGGTAATACTGCTCCTCATTGAGCATGTCATAGCTGCGTACCGTGATAGTGCCGCGTACGGCAGGATCGATAATCACCGTTTTATTCAGGTTTTTGCTGACCGTGTTGATAAACTCCTGAATATCCGTTCCCTTGAAGCTGGCAGAAAACTCGGCACTCCAGCCCTGCCGAGTACCAAGCAGCATCACCGCCAGTAGCACAATGCGTAAGCTCCTGATTATTTTTGTATTCAACAATTAGTCATCTCCAAGAGCCAAATAGATATCCTGTAACTGACCGCCACGCTCAACGGTAAGATTCAGTTCACTGAGTTCTGAAAGCTGTTTCAATGCCTGTTGAGCCTGCTGTGCATCGCGCAGATCCAGGCCATTAAGCGCTACGGCAAGATCGTTTTCATGCAGCCCGACCTTGCGGAATAACTCCCCTTCTTTGCCCGGATTGAGCCGATAGCCGATGAGTTTGTCATCCACCATCACCGGTGAGATATTCAGGTAATTGAGAATGCTTTGCGGCTGCTTTTGCAACTGTGCCTTGAGCTGCGACGCTAAGGGTTTTTTTTCACTTTTAGCGGCCTCGGGTTGCTCGCTGAACAGCAACAACGATTCATAATTGCCCTGATAGGAGATCACGATACGATCGGCAAAAATTGACGCAATTCGGGCGTCATAACCAGGCACCTGCTCCCCCACGCCAAGGCTGAACTGTTTGCTATCTTTGGCGATAATGGCGATGGAACGCTCTGAACTGGGGCTGGCGACAATGCCGGTCAGGTTTAGCTTGAGAGAAGAAGGCGGTGCATTACGCAGGGTTTGGTCAGAGACCGAATGCTCAGTGGCGGAAGATGAGGGTGCCGAAGTACCAAAGAGGGTGAAGCGGTAACGTTCAGACTCACCTCCACCTCCCGTTGTTACTGGTGCAAAGTCTGCTTTGGATAAGCGTACGGGGGATATTTCAGGGGGCAGGAGCCCATGCCAGGTAAGCAAGGCGAGTTGATTGCAAATCAACAGTGACAGCACGCATAAAGCCCATCGCGGCGTTAACAGCCTCAAAGTAGCCTCTCTGCACACCGATAACATTACAGAAAATCGCATCTTGCCTTCCTTTGCCTGCTTCTCTGTTTACGCCAGCTAGAAGTTCACCGATATCAGTCAATCGGTGGGCATATCGTTGGGGGCATTGTCGTTTGAGAATATGTAAGATTATGACTAAAACCTTACAACTCATTACCGCTGTCAGCCCTTACGTTTCTGAATACATCCTCTCAGAACTGTTTACTTTATACATACTCCCCTAAATAATAAATCATTATTTTTGCTTATCGAAATAATTTATCTTTCTGTTTTTATAGCTATTTATTTCTTAATCTCGCTAGCATAAAAGCGCTTTAACCTGTTTTATCTCCCTCCTCTAAACTTCGGTTCCTCCTTCCACCTACGCCCCTCCTCCTCCTAAAGCAGGAGGATGCTCCTCCTCATCATGCAATATCTAATACCACTGCTTTACACATTGATACCATTTTTTACTTTCTATAATGTAAGCCTGATAGGGAATTTAGAATGCTGAAAAATACCTGTAATGCCCTACTTTTCGGCTCGCTTGTCATATTAAGCGGCTGTGATAATAATAATTCTTCAGACGTTAGCCCTGACACCAACAACCAAGAACCGATTGCACGCCTACCTGACATTGCGATGCCTAGCGAAGCCGTCATGGCAGGTGAAAACCAGGCGGTAATTCATCTGGTCGATATTGCTGGTATCACCAGCGGCTCCGCCGCTGATTACAGTACCAAGAACCTGTTTTTATGGAATAACGACACCTGTGACGCCCTGGATAACCCCTCTGGGGACTGGAATGACACCAGTACAACACCGACAGGCAGCGACAGTTATGGCCCGTATTGGGTGCTCCCACTGACCAAAACGACTGGATGTATCAACTTCATTTTGCGTGATGGCACCAACAAGCTGATTGATGCGGATATGCGTTTATCGTTCAGTGACTTTCCGGACAGGACCGTTTCTACCCTTGCAGGTAGCAGCACGCTTTATGATACCCGTGCAGAAGCTTTCCGCGCGGCCTTTGGGGTAGCTCTGGCTGAAGCCCATTGGGTAGATAAACACACCCTGCTATGGCCAGCCGGGGAAGGGAAACCTATCGTACGTCTGTACTATAACCACAGTGGCAAAGTGGCCGCCAACAGCGAAGGGAAATTTACCGATCGCTATCTTTCTCTGACACCGACCAGCATCAGCCAGGAACTGGGATCGCGTTTCCCTCACCTTTCAGGTTATGCCGCCTTCAAGTTGCCGGATAATGCAAAAGTCGACGAACTGCTTAGCGGCGAGACCGTCGCCCTGGCTGCCAATCAGGACGGTATTCTTATTTCAGCGACTCAGGTACAGACCGCTGGCGTGCTCGATGATCGCTTCTCAGCCGCTGCGGAAAGCCTGGAATATGGTGCTCTGCTGACCGATTCTGGCGTCACTTTCCGAGTCTGGGCACCAACGGCCCAACAGGCAGAACTGGTGATCTACAGTGCGGATAAAAAAGTCATTGGTAGCCATCCGATGACCAGGGATAACGATTCCGGTGCCTGGTCATATCAAGGAAGTCACGACCTTAAAGACGCTTTTTATCGTTACGCCCTGACCGTTTATCATCCACAATCGCGCAAAGTAGAGCAGTATGAGGTCACCGACCCTTACTCCCATAGCCTCTCCACCAACTCCGAATACAGCCAGGTTGTGGATCTCGATGACAGCGCGTTGAAACCAGAAGGCTGGGACAGCCTGACCATGCCACACCCGCAGACCAGCCAGGCTGATATTGCCAAAATGGTCATCCATGAGTCGCATATCCGCGATCTTTCCGCCTGGGATCAGACCGTTCCTGAACAGGTGCGGGGCAAATATCTGGCGTTGACTGCCACCGATAGCAATATGGTGCAGCATCTCAGGCAGCTTGGGCAAGCTGGCGTAACCCACATTGAATTGCTACCGGTGTTCGATCTGGCAACCGTCAATGAGTTCAACGACAAAGTGGCGGATCTCACCCATCCATTCAGTCGGCTTTGTGAACTGAACAGCGCCGTTAAGCAAAGCCGTTTTGCCGGCTACTGTGGAAGTTCAACCTCCATCGGAGATGTACTAGAAGAACTGAAACAGAATGACAGCCAGGACAACCCGCAGGTGCAGGAATTGAATGGCTATGTGGCTCAGACTGACTCCTACAACTGGGGTTATGATCCGTTCCACTACACGGTGCCTGAAGGCTCTTACGCTACCAATCCCGAAGGCACTGCCCGCATCAAAGAGTTTCGTACCATGGTGCAGACCATCAAGCAGCAACTGGGCATGAACATCATCATGGACGTGGTTTATAACCACACCAATGCGGCTGGCCCAACGGATCGTACCTCGGTGCTGGATAAAATCGTGCCCTGGTATTATCAACGCTTGAACGAAACTACGGGCAGTGTAGAGTCGGCCACCTGCTGTTCCGACTCAGCCCCCGAACACCGTATGTTTGCCAAACTGATTGAAGATTCTCTGGTGGTCTGGAGCCGAGACTACAAGATTGATGCATTCCGCTTTGACCTGATGGGCTATCATCCGAAAGCACAAATCCTGGCTGCCCGGGAGAAAGTAAAATCGGTGAATCACAGCGTTTATTTCTTTGGTGAAGGTTGGAATTCTGGTCAGGACGATCGCTTCGAAATCGCTTCGCAGATCACGTTAAAAGGTACCGGCATTGGCACCTTCTCCGATCGCCTGCGTGATGCTGTTCGTGGAGGCGGCCCGTTTGACTCTGGTGATGCCTTGCGTCAAAACCAGGGGGTGGGTAACGGCGCTGGAGTATTGGCTAACGAGTTAACCCAGCAAAATGAGGATACCGTGCGCCATCTGGCCGATCTGACCCGTCTGGGCATGGCTGGCAACCTGGCTGAATTCCTGTTGATCGATAAAGATGGCTCCGTCAGGAAAGGCAGCGAAATTGACTATAACGGGGCGATTGGGGGTTATGCCAACGATCCGACCGAAGTGGTCAACTATGTTTCCAAACACGACAACCAAACCTTATGGGATATGATCAGTTACAAAGCCGCACGTGAAGCCGATCTCACCACTCGCGTCCGCATGCAGGCGGTGTCACTGGCCACGACGTTGTTGGGTCAAGGGCTGGCATTCGATCAACAAGGTTCAGAACTCTTGCGTTCCAAGTCATTTACCCGTGACTCATATGATGCTGGGGACTGGTACAACCGTGTGGATTACAGCTATCAAGACAACAACTTCAATGTTGGTATGCCACGCATCAGCGATGATGGTGACAACTATTCGCTGATCGCCAGCGTAAAAGATGCGGTTGCCACACCTGGTCAAACAGAGATCGCGCAGATGACCTCGTTCTATCAGGAACTCACCCAACTGCGCCAATCTTCGCCTCTGATTGCCTTGGGTAGCGGCCATGAAGTGATGAAGCGTGTCGATTTCCGTAACACAGGTGCAGAACAGCAACTTGGCTTACTGGTGATGACCATTGATGACGGGGTTCAGGCCGGAAACGATCTTGATCCCCAAGCCGATGCGTTAGTCGTTATCATCAACGCAGCGCCGGAAGCCAGAACGCTCAATGACTTTACCGGTGAAAACCTCACCCTGAGCACGATCCAACAAAACCTGGGAGACCGCTCACTCGCCTCCGGTGTCAACATTACCGCAGAGGGCAGCGTTACAGTACCAGCCTGGTCGGTGGCCTTGTTGGTCAAACAACAAGTCGCAGCCCAAGGCTCAGGATTGCCTGTAAGCAGTAAATAAAACGGTCCGCTTCGGGTCACTATCAGGTGGCCCGAAACGAAAGGTTAAACCAACGGAGTCACATCAATCCTGAATATAAGTACAAAGCTATTGACCCGAGTTTTCTGGCAGGATATACCCTTCATACTTTGGCGTTGCCACAGTATTGGCGACACGCCAATAAAACAACCTCTGGCTGTAGAAATCAGCGTTAATTAAAGGTTCAGGGATGTGGACAATAAATCGATAGTAGAGCCAGAAGTCAGCGTCCAGCCAGCCAAGGGGCTGTTTATTCCCCGCTATCTGCTGCCAGTATATGCATTGTTGTTAATAGCGATAGGTTGGTTTTCCGCACAGCACTGGCGTAACAACGAAGCTTTCGCAGCCCCCGCGTTAGCTCAAGTTGCCCCCTCTGCCGCGGTAAAAACAGTGGTGTCCAGGCAGACGGTCCCCAACGCTGATATAGAAACAGTGCATGATAAAAATAAACCGGCGCAACAAGTGGGATCAGATAAAAAAGCCTCCCCCTCCTTAGCCAGTGATGAATTAGCCCCTTTAAGATATAGCGCGCACATTTACGCATCGGAAGATGACAAACGCAGCATCACGCTGAACGGTCAGCGTTATCAGGAAGGCGACAGCCCGGCCCCCAACCTTACGATTGAGCAAATACAACAGGACGTGACTATCTTTAACTTCAATGGCGAAGTATTCACACTTGACGCGCTCGAGGATTGGCCGGGCGGCAAGGTTGATAGAGAAAGCACCGCCGAAGGATCAGAATAAACCTTACCACCATCCCGTCACTTGGCGCAGGATATCAAGTTGGTCTTCACTAACTGCTGCTGTCTGCACGCAGTTCGGCGGTAAAAGGTGCTAACAGGCTGTTAAAGCTGCTGCACTTGGTTTGTTCCGGCGTGTTGTCTCTCATCAGGCTTTGATAAATTTCCTCACTACGCTGCGGCAAAGCCCCGTAGCTAGAGCTATTCCAGCCCCGTTGCTTGGCGACTTTGTAGGCAACCTTGTCAATGACCGCATCGCTGGGTAAATCACTACGATTGCACTTATATTTTAAATACTTGGTACCAGCAACCACCGACGCCAGCTGTTCTACCTGTTCATTAAGGGGGGTCGGACCCTTTTGCAGAGAAGAACGTGGTTGCTGACACCCCGCAGTGGCCAGCAAAAACAACACGGGGACAAGACGAAAAACCAGAGTTAACTGCATGATAATAATAATCTTATTTTGATTAAGTGGTTCTATTTTAACAAATCCCTCAGCACTGTCACTGGCTAGAGAGAAAAGTTTTCCTTATTGCGATCCCGCTTGCAGATTCATTTTCAGTGCTTTGCATTTTACCTCGTCGCCACACAAGTAGAGCACTGCGCGCCAGGATTAACGATATCTATGATTGAGCGGTTATTAATCCACAGCGTCAATGGCTGACACTGAAAAAATGGCTTCAGCTCCTTTTCATTCAAGGTACTACATCTCTACATGACAAGATTGAAGCCTAATGGCCGCCCTTTTCTATCATAAAAGGATTGAAAGCTGAATCGATACATTAATCATGCAGCAAACTCAACCAATTATTCAACTTAAATCACAATAAAAAAGCAATGAAACGATAATAATTAAATTAATTTTGATTTGAGTCACAAACAAAAAATACCCTCTTGCTTGGCTAGCGGTTTTACTGCAGTTTCAATCCATAAGATTCAGTAATGCATAAATTTTTTTCGGTCTTATTTATAAAAAAGCTGAATCGTTTCAATTTTAAAGCAAAAAAACGCGTTAGATATAATATTTATATAATAGAAGTTAAATACAATGAGCGGATGAATATATTGTTCCCCCTCGTCCATTTTTAACAAAATTACTACAAGGAACGTTATGTCTTACGGTCATCCTATGAAAAAAAAACTTTCCCCTGGGTTAATCATCGCAGTCAGTGCCACACTGCTTTACGGTTGCGATAACTCAACTAACAGTAATCCCCCAAACGATGATAAGCATGTTCAATCCTCTTACCTGGAAAAGTATCGACCTCAATTACAATATACCGCAGCTAAAAACTGGCAAAACGATCCTAACGGATTAGTTTATTACGATGGGGAGTATCATCTTTTTTATCAATACAACCCTAACGGTAATGGCTGGGGCGACATGTCCTGGGGCCATGCCATCAGCACCGATCTGGTACATTGGGAAGAGCTACCCGTGGCTTTAGCCGTTGAGAAAGATGCTGAGGGAAAGGCAACTCAGATGTTTTTCTCTGGCAGTGCTGTCGTCGATATCGATAACACCAGCGGCTTGGGTGAGCCAGGCAAACCCGCCATGGTAGCCATGTATACCAGCTATTATCCGGCAAGTATGACATTGGCAAACGGTAAAACCGTTGAGGCAGGCACTCAGGCACAATCTCTCGCTTATAGCCTGGATAAAGGCCGCACTTGGCAGTTGTATGCCAATAATCCAGTATTGCCTTTGCCACCAACCGGCTATGAAGATCAATTCCGAGAGTTCCGCGATCCTAAACTGTTCTGGTTCGAACCGGAAAAAAAATGGGTAATGGTCGCAGTACTCGCCACCCAGCATAAAGCAGTCCTGTATTCTTCTAAAAATCTACGCGAATGGGCGTTTATGAGTGAATTCGGGCCAATAAATGCCACTGCTGGCGTGTGGGAGTGCCCTGATTTATTCGAACTCCCCGTCGATGGTGATCCCGCAAACAGGAAGTGGGTGATGGTCATCAACCTTAACCCTGGTGGGCCGGTTGGCGGTTCGGGCTCGCAGTATTTTGTCGGTAATTTTAACGGTACCACCTTTGAGGCTGATGACAACAATGTCTTTGACAGTACGCCTCCAGAGGGCGCCGTTGTTGAGAACTTCGAAGGTGACTATAACTCACTGGGATGGACCGCAACGGGAGATCTGGTTGATAGCTATGTATCGCAAGGTAATAATCCAGGTCAGAATGGAGTAAGCCTTTATCAGGGTGAGAAGTTGCTGAATACCTTCGTCAATGGTGACGCGGCAATCGGCACCGTAACGTCCCCGACGTTTAAAATTACCGATAACTATATCAACCTTATGGTTGGCGGAGGCAACCATCCCCACGTTGCTGACAGTACCCTGAAAACCGAATTGCCAGCGGGAGATCTATTGTTCTCAGGTGCAGATTTTGAAGGTGATGAAAAGGTGACCTATAGTCAACTCGGATGGACAGCTGAAGGTGATTTTGTCAATCAGCAGGTTGCCACTGGCACCATTGGCGATCAGCAGCAAGTCACCGGCTTCCTGGGCTCACACCTGGTAAACAGCTTTTTTGGCAAATTAATCAATAAAGAAGATGGAGATTCGGCAATAGGAACATTGACCTCTCCCGCGTTTACCCTTGAAAAACCCTATATCAACTTCCTGATCGGCGGCGGCAATAATCCCTATGGCAAAAGTGGGGCTACGGCGGTGGTGCTGTTGGTAAATGGAGAGGTCATGCGGAGCGCAACCGGAAATGGCAGCGAAGCCCTGAACTGGGTCAATTGGGATGTCGCCGAATATCAAGGGCAGCAGGCCAGGATCGCCATTATTGATGACAACAGCGGCGGCTGGGGCCATATTCTGGCCGACCACTTTATTGCCTCAGATCTACCGGCCAAACCGATTTCATCCGAAACCACGGTAAATCTGCTGGTTAATGACAACATCATCTATAGCGAGACCGGCTCAAATTCTGAAGCCCTTGGCTGGCGGTCGTGGAACGTCGCATCACTCAAAGGGGAGAATGCTCAAATCCAGGTTATTGATAATAATACCGGTGGCTGGGGTCATATACTGGTTGACCAAATCCTCTTATCTGACCAACCAAAACAAACCGCCAACTGGGCAGATTTTGGCTCCGATTTCTATGCTGCCGTTTCCTGGAACGGCGCTCCTGATGGTAAACGTTATTGGGCCGGTTGGATAAGCAATTGGGATTATGCCGGTAGTATACCCACCACTCCTTGGCGCGGTGGACAGACCTTGGTCAGAGAGTTGAAGCTGCAAACGGTGGGGGACCACGTCAAACTCACCCAGGCCCCGGTTGAAAGCATGACAAGCCTGCGTGGTAAACCGCTCTACCAGTTAAAAGAAGAGACGGTGCTCTCGGCAGGAGACACTCTGTTGGCAGATTTTGATGTGCAAGGACAAGTGTATGAAATAGAGGCGCAATTGAAACCGGAGCATGCTACAGAAGTCGGTTTCAAAGTCCGTAAAGGTGCACAGGGTGAAGAAACCCTCATCGGTTATGATGCAGTGGCAGGCGAACTCTATCTGGATCGGACAAAATCGGGTGAAAGCACATTCTTTTCAGGTTTTGCTGCCAAACACCGCGCCCCACTGCCACTTTCAGATGACGGCATACTGAAATTACGCATTATTGTTGATACATCCTCAGTCACCGTTTTTTCCGGTAAAGGTGAAGTAGTTCTGACCGATCTGATATTTCCCGATCCTTCCAGCGCAGGCATTGAGGTTTACAGCCAAGGCAACTCAGCGACGATTGCTACGATGACCATCTGGCCGCTGAAATCAATTTGGGCTGATAAGTAGCCCTGCCCCCGCCCCCGAGGTTCCTGTAAGCTCGGGGGTAATTCATAATGTTGCGGTGCCCCTTCCGTCAAGAATAATCGTAACTCAAAGAAAATTAATTATATTTACTCAATTTTAAAAATACATTCAAATTAACTATATAGGCTTCAGTTTTCTGATGTCTTGTCTATCTAACAATATCACCTCTCCATTTTAATTTATGGATATATCGTTTAAAAATGATATTTTCATCCTGTTACATATGTAGTAATGAAAACCATCACATCTACTTGCTATTTATTATGTTCAAGCATTACTATCTCACCGCTTTATTCTCATCACGGGGGCCTTATGGACGATGGAAGTTTTAGTTTTAGCTTAGTACTACTGGATAAATTTCAGTAATGTAGTTCGTGCTACATTCTGAAATAAACAGAATGTAGACAATCAATCAACGGGTTATCAGCAACGGCCTGGCACTACCGATGTGCCTTGGCATCTGATAATACCGGCTTGTCATGCCTGTTCCTGTAGTATTCATCGTTCACCATCAGCGTAACAATCAGCAAATTAATTTATCTCAAGCTATATGCTTGTTTAAAACGGAGGCGCTCGGCTTAATTAAGCTGACGTTCCCGCCGGTTTTTTGAGAAATTTATGGGATTGGCATTATGCAAAAAAGCAGAAGTACATCTATTTCTAGAAAGTACTATCTAAATGACCTCATTGTTTTTGTAATAGCATCATTGGTCATCGTCTTTCTTATCCGTGCCTGGGGGGACATGCACGGCTCGTTCGATGAACACAGCGTGGGCACCATTAGTCTGGACACCTGGAATCTTTTCTATTACTCACTAAGAACGACAATGCGGTTTGCGATCGGCATGATTTGGTCATTGTTATTCTCCATTGTCTTTGCCGTCTTAGCAGCTCGCTATGTGCCATTACGCAGGGTGATATTACCTTTCGTCAACTTTATGGAGTCAGTACCTTTGGTGGGTTTTTTAACCTTCACCACGGTATATTTTCTTGACCTGTACCCACACAGCGTAATGGGGCTGGAGTGTACCGCTATCTTTGCGGTATTTACCGGCCAGGCATGGAATATGATGTTAACGCTGTACCAGACGCTGCGTATCGTTCCAAGTGAACTGGATGAAGCCGCACGCAGTTTCAACTACAATCCATGGCAACGCTTCTGGCGGTTAGAGTTTATCTATTCCGTACCCGGGTTATTGTGGAATGCCATGGTGTCACAATCGGCTGCATGGTTCGCTCTGGTGGCGTCGGAGGCTATCCCGGTCAGCGATAAATCAGTGGAGTTGCCTGGTGTAGGCTCCTATATTGCCGAAGCGCTGGCGCAGCAAAACCTGCACGCTATTCTGTTTGCCGTGATCACATTGGCAGCCAATATTATCGTGCTCGACCAATTGGTTTTCCGCCCGTTGGTTCGCTATACCTCCCGTTTCAAATACGAAGATGTTACCGCCAATAAAACTGAGGGCAGCTCATGGTTTTATAACTGCCTGAGCGATTCCCATATAGGATCAATGTTGTCAGCAGCCCTGCGTATGCTGGCTGATTTATGGCTGTTTAAACTGCCGCAGATCTGGTACGGCCTTGGCTTGCACAAGCTGTTTCGTATCACCGCCAAAGCCAACTGGCTGTGGCGCAGTACTTGGTATCTCGCGGTGGTCATGGCCTGTGCCTGGTTCGGTTATCAACTGTGGGAGTATTTCCCAAAGCAATACTTCGCCATGATGCCTGAATGGATGCTGCTGACGACTGCGCGTGTAGTGGCTGCAATGGTGCTCAGTATCGTGATTTTCACCCCACTCGGCGTCTGGATAGGCATGAATCCACGCCTGGTGAAATTCTTCCAACCGATCATTCAAATCCTGGCTGCTATCCCGCCGAATATTTTCTATCCTCTGATCGCCGCTTTTATCGCTGTTTATCATCAGGACCTTGGCTGGTGGGCGATTCCAATGATCATGCTCGGCACGCAGTGGTACGTGTTGTTTAACGTCATTGCTGGCGTCACGGCAATCCCATCACATATCACCGAAGTCAGCGAAACCTTCGGTTTACGGAGTTTCAAATGGTGGCGTTACTATATGCTGCCCGCGATTTTCCCCTACATCGTTACCGGCATTATTTCTGCAGCAGGCGGTGCCTGGAATAGCGCCATTGCAGCAGAGGTCATTCAGTGGGGAGCTACCACGATCAGTACTACCGGGCTAGGCGCTTTTATTTCAGTCGTGACCGATGCTGGTAAAAACCCGGAATCCGCGCTGGGCTGTGCTGCCATGTGCTCGCTGGTGGCGTTATGCGTAATCTTTATCTGGCAGCCGCTGTATCGCGTAGCAGAAACCAAATTCAAATATGATTAACGTGGGAAAATTAAATGACTATTCAAGAAGTGGTGCTCAGCGCCAAGCAGGTAAACAAAGCCTTCATTGGAGAAAACAAGCTCCCTAAGGAAGTTCTGCGCGACGTGAATCTGAATATTCACAAGGGTGAATTCGTTACGATCCTTGGGCAGTCAGGTTCTGGTAAATCAACGTTGATGCGCATATTTGCCGGCCTTATTTTCCCTGATACCGGCACGGTATCGCTGGCTGGAAAACCTATCGAAGGACCCGATGCCGATATCAGCATGGTATTCCAGTCTTATGCTCTTTATCCGTGGCTCACAGTGTATGACAACATCGCCTTTGGCCTGCTCGCGCAAGACTTGCCAGCGCCCTTGATCGACAAAAAGCTGAAAGCATTACTCACGCTGGTTGGCTTGAATGGGTATGAGAAAGCCTGGCCCCGTGAACTTTCCGGTGGTATGCGCCAGCGCGTAGGTTTTGCCCGAGCATTAGCCGTGGAGCCCAAAGTTTTACTGTTGGATGAACCCTTTTCTTCTCTTGATATCTTCACCGCGCAGAAACTGCGGATGGATTTAATGAATATCTGGACGAGCAAAAAAAATAATACCAGCGCCATCGTCATGGTGAGCCATGACATAGAAGAGGCGGTCATGATGTCCGATCGAGTCGTCATTATGGATGCCAATAGCCGACAGATCACCGATGAGATCGTTATCGACAGACCACGAGGATCACGGGGCAGGCAGAATATGGCATCCATTATTGATGAAACCAGCGATCGTTTGTATAAGAAAATTGCGATATCACAAAAAGCGTCATAACTTTCAACGTATTTATTAACATCAGGTTATTGAAATGAAAAATAAAATGCACTTGGCTGTATTGGGGCTACTATTGCCAGTAGCCAGCACCACGTTGGCCGCAGAAATCGTAAATAAAGACGGCAATAAATTGGATTTATATGGGCAGATTAATGGCGTTCATTATTTCAGTGATAATGCTGGCAGCAGCGGGGATCAGTCCTACACTCGCTTTGGCTTTAAAGGTGAAACACAAATTAATGATGACATCATAGGATACGGCCAATGGGAATATCAGATTGGGCTGAACGAAGCGGAAAACGGCGAGCAAAGTGGTAACTATACGCGGTTGGGTTTTGCCGGGGTGAAATTCGGCCCGTTTGGCAGCATCAGCTATGGGCGCAACTACGGTTTACTCTATGATGTGGGAAGCTGGACCGATGTATTACCCGAGTTTGGTAATGACAGTTATGAAGCTGCTGACAACTTTATGACCAGCCGGGGCAACGGGATGTTGACCTATCATAATCAGGGTTTGGGAGGGATTATTGATGGCCTGAATATCGGCATGCAATATCAGGGAAAGAATCGGGGGGACGACGCTCATCGCACGCAAGACCTACAGACACAAAACGGCGATGGATATTCCTTCTCCACGACCTACGACATGGGTTGGGGGCTAAGTGCTGGCGGTGCCTACGCCAATTCGGATCGTACACAGGCACAGCGTAGCTTTGGTCTGGCCAATGGCGATCGTGCCAGAGCCTGGACTCTAGGCCTGAAGTACGATCGGGATAACCTCTATCTGGCAGCAAACTATACCCGCACTCAGAACATGACCTACGTGGATGGTGGCAACTACACCGGCTTTGCACCAAAGGCCGATGCCGTCGAGGCCGTGGCGCAGTATCACTTTGATTCTGGCATCACCCCTTCTCTTGCCTATTTGCAATCACGTGGGCGTGACCTGCGTGGCATCGGTGATACCGATCTGGTCAAGTATATAGATATGGCGCTGGGTTATAGCTTCAATGCCAATATGTCGACCTATGTTGAGTACAAACTGAACCTGCTGGATAAACACAATGCGGCCGGTTTAAGTGCAGATGATGTCGTCGAGACGGGGATTATGTACCAGTTCTGAGAAGTTAGCACTGAAACACATGCCCAATGAGGTTTGGCCTCATTGGGCTTTTTTATCGTTTTTGAACGGATAAAAGGCAGCAAGCGGACAGATGAATGAAAGTTAAAAACAGTGAATACAATCATGCTAGCCGTTTTTTCTGCATTCCGCATTGCCAATCGGCATTTCCCTCTGAAATTATAGTATTTATCATAGCGAAGCCAAAGAGAATAATCACCACATTGACTGCATTGCAATCATTTAACGGTTTAGTTTCACTCCCATTTCTTCGGGATTTATAGCCAGCCACGTATTTAAACTACAACCTCGTTGACGCTATGTTTAGTTTAAACAACCCTTGCGACACCCATTAATATTAAATTACATTTTGCAGTTCTAAAATACCACTCAGTTATTGAGCTTCCAGAGCCTTGTGGGTACTATGAGACTCCGATTTGATACAGGATAAAATTATGGACACCGACGGTTCGTTATTCATTGGTTTGTTGAGCCTGCTGGAGGCTTAGGCGCAATAGTCATTTTACTGCGTCCTGAATAGTATCCGGATGTGACGTACTCACGTCACAACTGCACTTTATTCTTACTTCCTTCAGCGCCTTATACTAGGCGATCCCTAGCTGACAGCACCTCTCAATAGCCAGAATTCAACTTATTAATCAGACCAATAAGGCCGCTGGCATTCTCCCGTGTAAATTTTCACGTCTGGATGTTCCTGTGCAAAACTCAGCGGCATATCCTATTCGCCAATTTTTAAATATAACCAAGGAAATATGATGGCCAAGAAAAAAGTATTACTTACTGTCAGCAACGTTAGCAAGAGCTTCCAACCTACGGCCCAAAAATCACATTTGGTCCTTAGTGATATCGACCTCAAAGTCTATGACAATGAAGTGATCAGCGTATTAGGAAAGTCCGGATCGGGCAAATCCACTCTACTGCGGATCATCTCAGGTTTGATATCTCCTGATTTTGGTGATGTCATGCTGGGTGAGGACAAAGTCTCAGGCCCTAACCCACAAATCAATATGGTTTTCCAGAACTTTGCTATTTTCCCTTGGTTAACCGTCTATCAAAACATCGCCTTTGGATTGCAGGCACAGCATTATTCCCAAGACACCATCGACAAACAGGTGATAAAAATGCTGAACCTGATTGGTCTGGAAAAGTATCGCAATGCTTTCCCACGAGAACTTTCCGGTGGTATGCGCCAACGGGTTGGGTTTGCCCGTGCACTCGTCGTCGAACCTGAATTGCTGTTACTGGATGAGCCTTTCTCTTCCCTGGATATTTATACCGGAGAAAATCTGCGCAGTGACCTAATGCAGATTTGGTCGACGCGGCAAATAAAAACTCGCTCCATGATTTTAGTAACCCACAGCGTAACAGAAGCCGTAATGATGTCAGATCGGATTATTTTGCTTGGTTCAGAACCCGCTACCGTTACTGGCAATTATGAAATCACCCTGCGGCGTGAAGAGCGGAACAAACGCTCAATGCAAAGCCTGATCGAAGAAATCAGCGCGGAGCTAAGCCAGCAAATTGCCACTTCGGCCTATTAAAGCCAAGCCCTGTGTAAACGCCGCTGATCCGCGTCTGCCAAGGCATAATATCGAATTTTAATCGCTGACTGGCAGATGAAAAGTCTGCCATTTTAACTACCTGTTTATCAAGAGTTACCTTTTATTCGGTGTTTCATGATAAGCAGATACCATGTTGAGTTTTATCATGCATTTTTTTCAAACATTATTAACGTTGTCAACGGCATCGTTACTTGGCGCAATTATTGGCTATGAAAGACAGTTCCGGCAACGCACCGCCGGGTTACGCACCAATACGCTTGTTGCCACCAGCGCAGCTATTTTTGTACATCTGGCTATGACCATTGATGGCAGTGGGGGTGCGGTAAGAGTGATTTCTTATGTGGTTTCTGGCGTCGGTTTTCTTGGGGCCGGGGCAATCATGAAAGAAGGAATGAATATCCGCGGCCTGAACACAGCAGCTACGCTTTGGGGGTCGGCAGCCGTTGGTACCTGTGCGGGTTGTGCATTATATGGAGATGCACTGGCCGCTACCTTATACGTGCTGGCTGCCAACACACTGCTGCGCCCGATCGTCAATATGGTCAACAAGCAACCCTTCAGCGATGTTAACGGTGAATCTACCTACCAGATCTGCGTTATTGCATTTGAACACGAGCAGCGCGAAGCGTTAGCCAAATTCAAACAGGTGATGCAAGCCGAAAACTGCTTTATCTCGCACCTGGATATCGAGCCTTTTGGCGATGATGACGTGGAGATCACCGCAACTCTCATGCCCGCCTCTGTCACTACTACGGTACTTGATAAAACCGTCAATACTTTACTTGGCGATAGCATGATGAAGCAGGCCTATTATAGCCGAATTTGTGGCTCTGGTTAAAAAACGTCATGCAGGCCCCTTTTACACAGCTGATTAAAATATGAATGAAGAGACTTATTATGAAAAGTATGCCGAAATTATCCCACCTGACTACCTTTAAAGAAATTGTTTATTGCGGTAGTTTACATGAAACATCAAAAAAACTGGCTATTTCACAACCGACACTCAGCCGTATTATTAAAGAACTTGAAGAAAATATTGGATCGCGTCTATTGGAACGCAGCAACCGTGGTGTTCGGCTCACGGCGGTAGGTGAAGCTTTTTTTCAACGCATTGACGCTATCACCAATGAGTTAAGAAATACCATTTATGAATTCCGTGGACTGCAAGAAACCGGAGAGAAATTCTTGCGCCTTGGCATGAGCACCTATCCATTGCTATGTTATCTCCCCGACGCCCTTGAGATCTTTAATCAGCGTTATCCACACACCCGTATTGTCGTGATTGAGGATTGCCCCGAAGGGTTGGTCGCCAAGTTGAGAAATAACGAATTGGATCTGGTGGTCTGTAACCTCAGCGAGGGGATTAACTGTGTCGATCTGGTAACGCAGGACTTTAAGTGTGAAACGTTTTCGCTTTATCAAGGGAACAATCAATCCCCTGATGAGCTGCCGCTGGACGAAACCAAGTGGGTAGTCCCACATTCCTGTACTGCTGGCCGTTTAGCAATGCAAGACTCCTCTTTCCCGTGCACGCAGCAGGGTCATGTCGTGGAAACTGATTCTTTCCTCGCCACCTGGTGCCTAGTGAAACAACAGGGTTATCGCGCGCTATTAAGCGATCGTATCGTGACACAATACAGCCCGCAGCTGAACCTCAAGAAAATATCTGCTGAAGATATCAATATCAGCGCATGCTTTTATATTATTCAACGTGACGAGCCCATGACATCATCCATTACTAACGATTTTACCGAGATCCTGATGGCGATGTGAACGACAGGTAAACGTCCTCTTCCAGTTGGCTTTGTTGATTAAATCGAACTTCTGACTGCAATCAGGATCAGAACACCACATTCCTGATCCTGTAGCGGTGTCCCGTGGCAAAAAATTTAAAAACAACAACTGGGCGGCCTACAACAGAACTCTCGTCAATCTGGGGGCATTAATGAGGTTA
This sequence comes from Serratia sp. J2, assembly GCF_046269175.1. Classification (NCBI taxonomy): domain Bacteria; kingdom Pseudomonadati; phylum Pseudomonadota; class Gammaproteobacteria; order Enterobacterales; family Yersiniaceae; genus Serratia; species Serratia sp. J2. The sequence continues at coordinate 93,947 of NZ_JBKABN010000016.1, read as the reverse complement.
ATGTTGCCTAACGCCGCGGCGTTCACCGTTAAATAATGGCACGCCTAAAAGTTAAACCTCTCGGCTTTGGTTGGCTCGCTGTCGGTGTAGCAGCGTCATGGGGATAATCGCCCGCTGACTTTGCCCTTCTCCTTTTAACGCCTGCTGCATGGCTCCAAACGCCTTTTCGACCCAGGCATCCTCATTTTGGCGTACCGACCAGATGTTATTGGATAAAAATCCTAGCATCGGGTGTTCGTCGAAAGTTCCAATATTAATTTCCGAAGGAATATAGCCAAAATGCGAGCGCAGCACGCTTAATGCCCCTTCCAGCACCGGCAGCGAGGAAGCAATAAACGCAGGCGGCGCTGAGTGATGATGTTCCAGAAAAGTACGCATCAGCATTTCGCCATCTTCCCGGCGGTTATGCGCCGCCTCCATTATCCATTGGCGCGTATCTGCAATACCTCGCGTAGCCAGCACCGCCTCATAGCCACTCATACGCTCTTTGATCGTCGGTTGGCCGACGTCACCGGCCATGAAAAACAGTGGCATCTGGCCCGCGTCAAACATCGCTTCGGTCAGCGCGGCGCTGCCGCGCTGATTATCACTCACCACCAGCGATACGTCGGGTATGCCAAAGTCTCGGTCCAGCAATACCAAAGGTTTGGTTGAGCGTTTCATATGGTGTTTCTGCGATTGCAGCGAGGAAGGCACCACAAACAAGCCGTCCACGTTGCGTGCTACCAAGGCTTCCACCAGCCTGTTCTCATGTTTCAAATCGCTATAGGTACAGCAGATCATCAATTGATAGCCCGCCTCACGGCAGCGGATTTCCAGTTTTTCGGCCAGCGTTGAGAAAAATACGTTAGATAACCGTGGAATGATTAACCCAAGCGTTTCGGTTTTATTCAGTTTGAGGCTGCGAGCCGTATGGTTAACGGTGTAGCCATGTTCGGCCACGTATGCATTGATGCGAGCCTGGGTCTTGCTGCTGATACGGTATTGTTGCGCTTTATTATTCAGCACCAGACGGACGGTTGTGATGGAGATATTCAGTGCAGTGGCAATTTGCTCTACTGTTTTAGCCATGAGCAACAGCATCCATGAAAAACAATCAAGAACTCTAGTCTATCAGACTTAGCTACTTCGAGTCAGCGCGGGATCTAGCGGTATGAGCAAACACCGGCGGGGCACAAATTGGTGGTTGAAAGATACCTGCCAGAGCGGCGTAGTCGCCCTGGCAGGTTGCGGATTACAGCGTATCTTTCGTCAGATCACGTCTGGAGGTTTCTGGCGCCCGCCAGGCGGCATAGGCCGCGACCAGTGCCGCAATGACCACATAGCAGGCAACCAGTGTCCAGTCATTGTTATCGATTGCCGTTAATCCTTTAGCAATAAACGGCGTGAAGCCTCCGGCAACAATGGCCCCCAGCTGTGCGCCAATCGATGCCCCGCTGTAACGGACTTTTGGGCCAAACAGCTCCGTGAAGAAAGAAGGCTGTACGGCGTTAATCGAGTTATGGGCAATGTTAATCAGCAGGATATAGCCCAGCACCATCAGTACGAAAGAGCCGCTTTCCAGTAACCAGAAGAAGGGGAAGGCCATTGCTGCGGCAAAGAGTGCACCGAAAATGTATACCGGGCGTCGGCCAACCTTATCGGACAAAGCGCCGAACAGCATATGCATCGGGAACGCCAGCACGCAGGTGGACATAATCACGTTCAGCATGGTCTGTTTATCGACCCCAAGCTGAGTGGTAGCGTAGGACACTGCAAATACCGTGGTCATGAAGAACGGCACGCTTTCGGCGAAGCGCAGCACCATAATCAGCAGAATACTGCGCCACTGGTCGCGGACCACCGTGATCACCGGGCTCTCTTCTTTTTGCACAACCTTTTTCGGATTCAATTTCTGCTGTCTTTGCACTTCCTGGAACACCGGCGTTTCATCCAGGCGACGGCGCATGTACATGCCCACCAGCACCAAAACGACGCTCAGCATAAATGGAATACGCCATCCCCAGGACAACAGCTGTTCTTCCGGTAACTGGGTCACTAGCGCAAATATCCCGGTAGCCAGTAACTGACCAGAGAACCCCCCGGTCTGTGGGATTGAACCGAGCAGCCCACGGCGATTGGCGGGAGCACTCTCGACCACCATCAACATCGCACCGCCCCATTCACCACCGACCAGAAAACCCTGTACGAAGCGCAGCACCACCAGCAAAATCGGTGCCCAGATCCCGATACTGTTATATGAGGGCAGGCAACCAATCAGGAAGGTCGCAGCCCCCATACCGCCCAGCGTGATTAACAGGGTAATTTTACGCCCGAGCGTATCCCCCATGTGACCGAAGAATACTCCGCCCAGCGGGCGGGCAACAAAGCCCACCCCGAAGGTGGCGAAAGAGGCCAGCATCGCGGTCAGAGGGCTGACGTTGGGGAAGAAAACCTTACTGAAAACTAACGCACTCGCCAGGCCATACAGCAGGAAATCATAGTATTCGATGGTGTTACCAATCCAGCTAGACACCACTACGCGGCGAATACTGGATTTATCCAGTACGGCTTTTTGTGTTACAGGCATATCCAGAGAAACTGACATGGCATACTACCTCATTGAGTCGCGCCAGAACGTTTTAGGCACTCTGGCGTCACCGCACTGCTTACAGCCGGCGAATGTTGTAGGGTACTGTTATGGTTCGTCCGGGCTGCTTCAAGCCAGATGCAATGCGCAGTAGACGATATTTTTTCGGTTCCAGGTGTAAGTGAGGTGCAAAGTATCCCCCTCAAAAATGATTGCGGGGTAAGAAAACTCCCCTTCCCCGCTCTCTACATCCAGCGGGGTTGACCAGTGCTCACCGTTATCAAACGACAGACTGAGTGAAATCGGGAAACGCCGACCCCAATTGCCTTCGATCGGGTTATAGGCAAGTACCAGGACGCCCTGAGCCGCGCGTACCAGATCGATACCGCTGTTATTATTGGGCAGGCAGGTAGCGTAGGCCGCGCACCAACTTTTACCGTTATCCGTAGAATCACTGCGATAAACGCGCCCGCGAGTGCTACGCATCAACATATGAATATGGCCTGCGGCCGATTCCCACAGCGAAGGTTGAATCACCCCATCCCACTGAAAAACCCTTTCAAGATCGTTTTCCCATAGGGCATCGGCCTGTAACCCTTGCCATAGCTGACTGTCATCATGGCTGGCCTGCTGTTGATGCTTAATGGGCACCTGAACCATCTGCCAGTGCTGGCCCCCATCTTCACTACGATCGACAAAGGCATCCCAATGGCGATCGTCTTCGGTTGACCCTGGTGCCAACCAACACCCGTCGCTGGTCACCAACAATTTGTTTTTCACCGGCCCGCGTGGCAAAGCATCCCTCTTGACCAATTCCGCGGGTGCGCTCCAGGTAACGCCGTCATCCGATGATTTCACATAGCGGGTTTTCCATTCATGGACATTGGGGCCGACTTTATAAAACAGCCAGATATCTCCCTGTTGTTTGTGCAGTACAGGATTCCAATGTGCCAATCCCTCGCTGAAAATGGTTCTCTGCGGTGTCTGCCATATTCCCTGGTGTTGCCGCGATAACCAGATAGCCGTATCGCTACTACCTTCTTTCTGCCCGGCAAAATAAGCCACCAGCACGTCACCACTAGTTAAGGTAAGTAGCGTTGAGGCATGACAGTTGTTAAAACCCGACCAGTCTTGAGGCAATAAAAATTGCTGAACCCTGAGTGTCAAAGACATAGCTTTCCCCGTCATCAAAGCTGTAAATGAATTTGCAACATTTCGCCGAGCCGCAGCATGCTGTTAATCGCTTCGGGATAAAAACTTTCCGGATACGATTGGCTATTTTTAGAGCGGCAAGCGATGGCGCTGAAATTACCTATCTGTTGCTGATAAAACTTGGCGCACACCGGATAATCGAGATTCTCGACCAACGCAGCGGTAGAAAGGTAGTCGGCTAATTGAGCCGCTTTTTCTGGCTCGGCGCGCCAGTGTTCAAACAGCCAGATATATAGCGCAGGATGGAAGTTGGCCATCACCCCGCTATAGGCCTGACACCCGGCCTGCAGTGAGGCCAGTAAGGTCTGACTATTGGCATTGGCCAGATGCAGACGGCTACCCTGGCTTAAGCTCAGCCTTCGCTCAATCACGGGCAACGAACAGCAGGTGTCTTTGATAAAAGTGTAACGCCCGCTGCTGGCACACCAGGCCACCACCTCATCGGATAGCAACCGTTTAAAGGGGTATGGGCACTCGTAAATACCCAGATCTATCTCCTTGGGGAGCGCGGCGGTAAGTTGCTGCAATGAGGCCAATACCTGACTGTCCGGCTCCCCGGCCAGGGCCAGGCGGTTGCTTATCAGGATCTGGCCATCAATCCCCGTCTCACACATGGCGTTGAGCTGTTCCTGTTGCTGGCTGATGCCACTGGCGGTATGGCCAGAAGCCACCACGGGCACACGGCCGTCAACCTTCTCGACAATAAACCTGACTAACTGGCGGGCTTCGCCGTCGCTGAGGAAAAACATTTCGCTCGACTGGCAGGCAGCAAACAGCCCGTGGACGCCCGCATCCAGATACCAGTCCACCAGTTTTTCCAGTGAGCCCCAATCAATTTCCCGCCGTTCGCTAAACGGCGTCAGCATCACGGGCCAGATACCGGTGTACTTCTGTGCTTCAGTTCGCGTTTGCATCATCGTTTCCTTACAGCAATTTGAGAGCATCGCCTGCTACCTGCACGCGGATCCCCTGAGTCAGAGACTGGGCCACAAAAGCCTTGAAGACTTCCGCCAATACCGCTTCCTCTACATAGGCCACCGTCAGGTGATTACTTTGGTGACCCGCCATCAGGTCATCTCGCCCAACGCCGTCCAACACCGCATTCAATAATGGCCACTCGTAGTTGGTTGCCCGCCGACGGCGTTCAAACTCGGCTTCGGGCAGTTCCACCGCGTGGCCGGTACCGATGTGCATAATCACCTCAATGCCCTCATAATGTGCACGCGCCCAGATAAAGCGGCCGCCTTTGCCCTGGCCGGTAATAGTTGAGCCACCATATGGGAAGAACATCGCTGGCTGGCGATAGCCGGTAGCACCGGCGATCCCTCCTTTTAGATGTGCGAACGGCACCGCCCCGGAAATCTCCAGATCCCAATAGAACGTGCCCTGATACTCACTCCCCCAGCGAATATCGTGCAGCGTAGTTTCAGCTGGCATGCCCAAAGCATCCAGCAACTGCCACAGCATTGCCTGAGGGATCGCCGTACCCATATCGACTTCGTTGATGCAAGGAATGGCTTTGCCGGGCCAGATGATTTCGCCATTTTCGTCTGGGATCGGGAAACGCTCCGCATTACCGATAGCCCCTTCAGCGAAATCTGACGCCGCACAGCTGTCTTTCAAGCCCTGCTGATATTGCACTCCCACCGCAGCCAGGCCAAAACGCTTAACAAAGCGCGCCATGGCAATCATCATGGCGCATTGCTCCAGCACCTGCTCACGAGTCAGCTCCTGCTGGCTGTCGCTACCCAACTTAAAGTCCATCCCACGGTCTTCATACCACTGCAAACAGGCCTCGCGCAGCGCCTGCGGCACCTTGTTCATCTCGATCAGCAATGCCGATTGTGAAAGTGACTCGATAGGCATACCGATATTCACCATCGCTTGCTGCGGGAATACGCCATTTATCATTCCCATACAGAAAGTATCGAACAGCCCGATAATCGCCTTGTTGCGCAGCAGATATTCCCCTACCTGCCGCCCCTGCTGGCCTGCTACGCTGGCCATCACCGGGTGCGTTGGCTCAATGGGCCGCAAGTAGCCGGTAGGATGACTGACGGCCCCGTTACGTAGCCAGGTTGCCAACCCCTGTTCAAATAAATCGTCGTCAAAATTCACCGACCACAAACGAGAATATTGCTTGCCCAAGCTGGTCAAGCTACCTGCCATACATAGCATGCCAACCAGGCCAGGCCAGGTACCGTCAAAATTTGCCAGCAATAACACCGGACCACGGTGGTGGATCAGTGAAGGGGCGATATGGTGTGAATACTGCCAGGCGGTTAACAGCACGATCACTGGCGCATCAGCATCGATCTGCGCAAACAGGTCACTACCCTGGCGCTGGTTGCTAATAAACCCGTGGCCACGCTGAGCATCTACCGGGTGGGCACGCCGCATACGGTAACCATGCCGCTCCAACGCCGCCTGCAATTTTATTTCAAACTGCTGTTGTACCGGCCAACATGCCAGATTGGCGGACTCGCGCAGATCGGCGTTTGTCACCATCAGGATCTCTTGGTGTTGAGGCTCAATCGGCGCGGGTGCCGATGGAAGTTTTACTGTCAGCATCTTCGATTCCTTAATATTGATTAGTTAAGCCCATACCTGCATGACATCCGCAGCCAGCTGTTGATGCTGATACATCTGCAAATACAGTTGATATTTTGCCTGCCGGATTTCCTCTTACGACTGTTCCACCACCTTTGTGTGAGGATGAAACTGGCTGATTGGGCGAACAGCAAAGACCAGACGCTCCCCCCTCAGCGTTAAATATCCGCGCTCTGACGCTCGCTCTGCACCGACATCAATTACGATAAAACAGCTGCCGCATTGCTCCCGCCCTCATTGCTAACTCGAGTTAGCAATGTATGACCCAGAGAAAGAACAGACAAAGCCTTTAGATGGAATTTGTGACTCAGTTCATGGTGAATTATTTAATTCATTGATTTGTATTAACTAAAAAATCACGATTAGCAGAAAAACCAGGGGCGGTGATGAGCGGATTTTTATTCAGGATAATTAGTGCGGAAGGACAGATCTGCGACAGGCGTAAACCAGCTGGCATATGGTGTATTAGCGTATTGGCATAAAGCCCGTAACGGCCCCCTCAAATACCTGCTCAACACAAGGCAAACAAGGGTAACTACAGTCAACATCCAATGGCTTACTCAACATTGCCACAAACGAAAAACCCCAAGCTCTTACGAGCTTGGGGTCTGTATTTGGCGGAAGGACAGAGATTCGAACTCTGGGAGCTGTTACACTCGACGGCTGAAAAACCTTTCACTCTGATATTCCAATGGAAATCAACCGGTTGCCTTTCTATTCTCGCTACTTGAAACCCACTCACAGATGCAAGTTGTTAGTCCGATTTTGCTACACGTGGATAGCCTGTGTGTAGCACCTGTAATCAGTCTACAAGATGCCAGCAGGCCCGCCAAGAGCATCTTTTAATCCTACCCTATTGATTTTTTTTAGGTTTTAATTTATTTGTCAATGCTCTAACTATCAGACCAAACTTTAAGATTGCCCGTTCTCCAAAGCTCACCATCCCAGCAAATGACATCGGGGAGATCCGCATAAATCTCTTGTTGGTTTATCCTTGGAGAATTATCACATTTAAACCAGTTTGATATGATAGCTGTTGGCCGGGGTGGAGTATATTTTTTCCTTTCGTTAAGGTTTGGTTGCCAAAAATAAACGATAATAGATTCAGCTATCTCAAGATGTACTCTTGAAAATCCCAGAGGATAGGATATCTCGCCGAGCCAAATACCAAGGTCTTTTGTTATTTCATCAAGCTTATGGTGACGCCTAAATCGATTCCTAAACAAACCTCCAGTAATGCCGCAATACTGAATTTGTTTAACTCTTTCATAAGGCCTTTTCCCAGTCAAAAGATATAATCCATTACCAATATCAGAGTTCTGCACTTGTTCTAAAGTATACGGCCCTTTCCAGTTGATGCGAATGGTTAAGTTCTCGATTGACATGAGATTAACTTCCTTATTAAGAGGGTGAATTAGTCAAAGCACTGGTATTATACGAGAAAGTTAATATAAAAAGCAATCATACTGCAAACCTCTATTATTAATTAAAAAGGGCCACCGAAGCGGCCCATCATTTTATGCTCACCATTTAATCACTTAAATATAATCAGTTAACATCTATCCTTGTTTCAGTGATGCCAAGACATCTAGGGCAGGATCTTTAACTTTCTGCATTGTCAGCTCTAAATCTCTTAACAATATCCCCTTTAATCAGAACACCACTTAAAGACATCATAGCCATGGTTACTCCTATCCAAGCATACCAATAGTATTCAGGCACATTCAATCTATAAGTCATGGCAACGACTGACATAACCATAAGTGCAATACCGAAATATAGAGCATTATCATCAGGTAATGGCATATTATTATTCAGACAAGCACCAGCAACTCCTATTGCAAGCAACGTAGAGAGCACCAGAAGCATTTCGTTCAGACCGCCAACGTTAGATTTAGTAACTACAAATAATGCCCATCCTGACAACAGTGGTAGTAATGTACAAATAGTTCTTTCTAACATTACATCTTTGAAGGTAACACTCTCATAAACAATCCTACCTGCCATTCCTAATAGTGACCCAATTAAAGTAGTGGCTACACACATTACTAACTCAGTTGCTCCATTGAATAACACCGCTATCAGGATGCTATTCAATGAAAGTATTATTACCAGAGTTATGCCATTGGTTCTATCAATTGAAACCCTCATTTACCCCTCGTTATATCAGATAAACACAATGCTTCCATCGCGACGTAGAAAAATACATTCACTACTGTACACAAGGCTCCCAACTATTATTTTTAAAGTCACGTATATACACCTTACCGGAACCTTGTATATTAAGTATAACCTCTGTAACTTTTTTACCTTTTGAAACCAAGACGAATTTCATTAAGTTGGCATCACCATCCTCTTCGACTTCATCAAGAGCTAACCTTTCATCATTCAGCATTATATATGAACTTGAAGGAATCTCTGTATCAAGATGGAGAAGCAATGATGTTTTTGAACAAATGAAACCTCTATTTATTACTTGGGCACTACTTATTGTTGGAATCATTACGATAATGAAAAATATCAACCTCAACATAATTCCCTCTATTGTCTCCGTAGTATTCTCTGAACGCTGGAGATACTGATGCCAACACGCCTTGCAGCCTCAGCTTTCGGCAAGCCTTCATCAAGTAATCCCAGCACCTCATCTTCTTTTGCCATCGCTGTAGGCTTCCTGCCCTTGTATTTCCCTTTTGCTTTTGCGATTGCGATGCCTTCCGCCTGGCGCTCCAGCATCAGTTCTCGTTCGAACGTTGCTATTGCTCCTATCATGGTCAGCATCAGTTTTCCCGTTGGTGTTGACGTGTCGATCCCTAAGTTTAAGATCTTCAGTGATACCCGCTTACGTTGCAGGAATTCGGCAATCTCCAATAAGTGCCGAGTGTTCCTGGCTAACCGGTCCAACTTGGTGACAACAACCGTGTCACCTTCCCTCACGAATTCAAGCATCGACTTCAACTGTGAGCGATCATCTTTCGAACCACTGATGGTTTCCTGGAAGACCTTCTCACAGTCCTGTAGCGCCTTGAGCTGAGCTTCCAGACTCTGCCCAACGGTGCTGACCCGTGCATATCCAACTCGAGCCATAAGGCCTCCTATGGTCAATAGGCCAAGGTACACTGACTGAACCGGTCAAAATGCTGAAACCCGCTTAATTGACTGGTAAAATCACCGTCTTTTTCGGGCGTCACATGACCTTGGTCTATTGCACTTGCCTAGTGCTTATTAAGAAATCAGGCCTTCCGTTTTAGAAAGGCCCTAACGATGGCAGGCAGATAACGTCTGATTAAGATGTGAGCAATGAAGTGATAATTTGGAGGACCTCAAAGACCGTAATCTTCAGGAACGTAGTGGGCCATCAGTCCTCGAAAGAATACGGTGACAAAAGCGGCCACCCCGGCGAGCAGGGCTTCAAGCAGTAACACTCCCCAATTCATGACGCCACCCGATAGACGCCAGCACGGTAGTAGGCAATGAAGTTCTTCTGCCAGAGTTGAAAGAGTTCACCGTAGCGGCGAATATCGCTATAACCGGTAAACGGTTGAAACCCTGCCCCTTGACCGAAGTCAAAATCTAACGATTTTTCCAACTCAGGATACAGACCGAAATAGGCAAACTCGGTGACGTAGTCTAGAGTATCACCCAGTAACCGGATCTCTACTGGCCGATATCCTCCTTCCGGCGAGTAATCCGGTGAACGGAAGTTCAGGATTAATTCGTCGACAGGCTTATGGTATTTTTCCAGAATTTTGATAAATCCCTTCTGTAATGGCAGTGAACATTTCATAGCCATCCCCTTTCAGCAAAAGACACTGTTTTACCGCCACCAACAACGATGTGATCCAGCAATTGAACCTCCACCAGCCCCATTGCCTCACGAATCCGGTCAGTAATTGCCCTGTCGGCCTGTGACGGCTCAGGATTGCCGGACGGATGATTGTGAGAGCAGATAATGGCGGAAGCATTCAACTTAAGGGCCTTCCGGGCTATTTCTCTGGGGTAGACGCTGGTTTCCCTAATAGTGCCAAAGAACATCTCCTGGTACTGGATCACTTGGTTCAGGTTATTCAGAAAGATAACGGAAAATACCTCCTGTTCCCGCCCTCCTAATTTCAAGGCTAGAAAACTTTCGGTATCTTTTGGTGACAGTAATGATTCAGAGTGATATAGCCGTTGAGTTAATATCTCTCGGGCCTTGTTAATGATTTTATCGTGCATTATTTCCTCCTAAGTAGATCTGCACGTTTCTTGTACCGGTAAAGAGGACCAATATTGAATCAGGATGAGGGTATAAGAGAGATAAAAATCAATTTCTGGTTAGAAAAGCCTATGAGTCATTTGGTAGCAGTCTGGCAGGTATAAGAACAGTGCCGATTAATGCCGATTGCTGTTTTGGCACTTCCCTATCGGGGCAACAATAACAGAAGAATTAGAGTGGCAAATGCCGATTATTAGACTATTTTGTAAAACTCTCTATGAGAGCATTTACAGAAAAAGTTTACTAATATGCCGAATAATCGGCACTAAAGGCCCCCTTCTTTATTTTATCAGTTGACAGATAGCATATCCTACAACATTCACTTGGAAAAAATCGGCGTAGGGGAAAAACCCCTTACCCCAACCTTGACAATCTCGTCACTTACTTAAACGCAGATAAATTGCTGATCTTTCCGGCAAGGTATTTCCTGAAAATGACTTTATCAATCTCATTGATATCACACCAGTTTATAATTTTTATCCCCACGCTAGCATATGTCGAACCTTTACGGCTAAGAGTTGCATTTTCTATTCGTGTCGTAATATTAACTTCAGATAATATTTCTAGCCTTGCTTCGAATTCATCAAAGCTTGGGTAATGATTGTCACGCATAGCAACTCTAAAATAATCTGTAAGGCAAGCCTGTATACGGTGCGGATGCTCCACGATCAATGTATGCCCCATGAACCCGTCAGCCACGGAAATTATTGCCTCTCGGGAAACGAATCCGGTAAAACGCCCTTTTAAACTATTAGCAAGAGCATGCGTGAGAATTCCCCTCACTTCCGTTGCAGTAAAGTTACCCGTTCTAGCAGCAAATACCATCAGTTCATAGCAGTGTTCCATTTTGGCAACCATTGTTGCTAGTTCTCATCCATGAAAATCAATCAAGTTGCAATAAGACCATTTGTGATAATTTTAGTCAAACACTACTTTCTTTGTATTCCCAACAGAGAGAGTAAAATATAGATAGTGACAAAAAATGTCACTCGGAGGAACCATGGACTTAATTATTATTGAAGACGGCGAAGAATCCGCCGTAGACCTGGCCTTAAGCGAGTTGCCAGAAGAAAAGATTGAAAAACTGAAAAGACTGACCGAGGGCTTCAACTCGGCGGGCCTGAACTGTAAGACGCCCAAGGGCCTGTTCGTGCAGCAACTGTACGACTACGAAGCCAGATACTTGGCAGAGAAAATAATGAGGATCGTAAATGCACCAGTTCGAGTTATTACCCAGCGGTATTAAACGAAGTTGCTGGGAGTTGAGCAGAATGGCCGATGACGGGATCATACGGCCTTACCCATGTTCTGTGTCCCTTAGGCTTGCCAATCACTGTGACATCAGCCAGAGGACCGCCAAGAGGCATCTGAGGCTACTCCTTGCCAGTGGCTGGCTAGAGCGTCTGCCGGGACGGTTGGCATGGTATCGGTGTAACTTTTTTTCCGTAGAGATAGTCCTGTGATATATTCCATCACGGATTTTGTCGCAGACGTGCCAGCTCAAGGAACGAAGCAACATCCATTAGCCAGGATTGTTGCGCTACCGTATAGGTCGCATGCAACCCTCGAGGCAGAACAAGCTGCACTCGTTCATCCTTCATCTCGGTTGTCTGATTTTCACTGATGCTTGGCTCCAAGGTCAAAAGATGCTTGTCTGGTATGCGTGATGCTTCATTCAATATTTGCCTCCAGCGATCCTTGCAAGTTGATTTAGACGCCAGCATGGTCAACCGGGCTTGAGGAAATGACATATCATGGTAATTACTGATGAGCGGGAAAATGAAATCCGGTTTGAGGTTTCTTTCCGTGACCCCTGTTCTTGTGTACGTCACACCATGATCAGTAAAAATTTGTTCGAGATGATTTTCAAGTGCAGAACCAGCTCTTGACTTACGTCGCTGCAATGCACTCTGAACCAATTTTACGAATGGCTCTGTGTCCTCGATACCCGATTGCGTGAGGTTCCGCAATTTTTCTCCAAGCAGATGTTTCTCCAGCGTCCTGAAGAGGATTTCCTCACGCTCCATCCAGGCGATTAGTGCTGTATCCGGATCATCATGGCTTGAAAGATCTTGTATACTGCTTCTGGCATAAGCAGAAAATTCGATGGTTTTTGGGAATGAGCCGTTGAATCGATCAAGCATCTGATCAAGAAAATTAGGTGCTTCTTCTTCTATTTCAACGCCGATCTGCTCAAGGACGACCTGTGCTGCAAAGCCAATTCTGTCCTGTTCAGTTTCCAGTTCAGACTTTACGGAGAAACCTGGATGCGTAAGGTCCGAGAATCCAAACAGCCACATCAGTTGACGTTCAATAGTCGTATCTTTTTCAGCTACTATTGCTATCAATGTATCGTCTGAGCGCTTGGCAATAACAAGCAGATCCCCCTCTGCGGCACACTGAGAAACGAGATTGGTAGGAAAATAAAGCCTGTATTCCCATCGCATCACGTTGCGTTCAAGCCTTGCCTTCTGGCGGGAGTCATACCAAGTAAGGAAACCATCCTCAACTATAGGTTCATCGTCCTGATCAGTAAGATAGAGGAATTTGGCTGAAAAACGCACCTTGCCATCTGGTGGTTCACCAAGGATGTCCCGTAACGCGCCAACTCCGTTGAACTCATGCTGGTTCGAACAATTTACGTCAGCTTCCACAGCACTTAGGTGTTTGAGTGCTACACCTTCAAAATATTGTGACAGATACCCCTGTTTCATCCCTTTACCTCGATGGTTTCTTCTTCACTGTGTAGCCACTCGCTCAGACAAAGTGCAATGCTGTCAATATCTTTTCCCTTACCGCGTATAGCACATTCCCAGACAACGCCTACACGCCAGTTTGCAGCAATCAACGCTTCTCTGTTCTTTTGATCGTTAAATTGATTACGACCGATTTTTTCACTCCAGAAAGCCTCACGCGTTTTGGGCATTCGAAATAGATGACAATCATGCCCATGCCAAAAGCAACCATTCACGAAAATTACTGCATGGTAACGTGGGAGTACAATATCAGGTTTTCCTGGAAGATTGCGAACATGCAAACGAAACCGGAAACCATGTCGGTGCAGGATGCTACGCACCAAAATCTCCGGTTTGGTGTTACCGCCCCGGATACCTGACATCATTCTGCTACGGGTAGCTGCATCTACTATATCGGCCATAAGAGTTACACAAACAGTGACGGTTGAGATATCCCTGTACGTTCGAGGTCAATAGTTGACTGGATATGTGGGACCATGATTCGAGCAACTTCACGCATAACCGGCATAACAACACTGTTGCCAAACTGTCGGTATGCCTGCGTATCACTGACTGGAATTCTGAAAGTATCGGGGAACCCCATCAATCTGGCACATTCTCTGGGGGTTAGACGGCGTGGACGTTTCTTTTCACCCTGCCATACAAGAATTTCAGAACCATCTTTGTGGTATCTGGCCGAGAGAGTACGTGTCACACTATCAGGGTAAGACATACCAAAGCCGAAACCGTTACCAGCAGCACGGTGCTTCTCGGCATACGCTTGCAGATAAGCCCACAGATTTGGAGTCAATGTATATTTTGGCTGCACCTTCTGCTCTTCATGGTCGAAAAACCGGTTTCCATCCCACAAAAGCTCTGGTTCACTACCGTCTGTTTTGTGCAGGATCGAACCTAGACGTGGCCCTTCCCCTGATAATTGCAGGTCATCCCACGTAAAATCGGTCTTCTCACGAAAACCAACAATTATTATGCGTTCGCGGTGCTGTGGAGTGAAGTGCTGTCCATCGATAACACGATAATGGACATCGTAGTTCAACTCATCCCGTAAGGTTTGAAGGATCACCTGAAACGTATTGCCTTTGTCATGCGAAAGAAGATTTTTCACATTTTCCAGCAAGAATGCTTTGGGACGTTTAGTCGCAATTATACGGGCCACGTCGAAAAATAACGTACCTTGCGTTGTACATTCAAAACCATGTGGACGGCCAAGCGAATTTTTTTTGCTCACACCAGCAATGCTGAATGGCTGGCAAGGAAAGCCTGCAAGCAGAACATCATGATCTGGAACATCTTCAGCAGGGTAAGGTACTATATCGCCAATGAATGGGTGATGATCACCATAGTTTTCGATGTAGGTTTTCTTCGAAAAGTCATTCCATTCACTGGTAAACACGCATTCTCCGCCTTGAGCTTCGAATCCTAAACGGACACCACCAATACCAGCAAAAAGATCTATGAACCGGAAACTCTGGCTATCACCCTTGACAACCGGAGGGGGGGACTGCATCAGTAGGTTGCGGAGAACAGGTTCCAACATGGCAGGACATGGTGTTTCGCCTTTTTCCCAGCGTCTTACCGTCTTTGTGTCCTTGCCCACATATTCAGCAATTTCACGCTGTGTAAATCTGTCGCGAGCTTGCTTGAGTAACTCTAACGGTTGAATTTCTGACATATTTATAGCCCCTGGGTTATCTTACGGACATTATGACCGCAAAAAATCCCATTTTCCAGGGGAATCTGTAATTATTTACAGTATCAGGCAGAATTTATGGATTAGTGCAACACTTGAACAAAAGGCTCTATGTCATCTATCTCATACGAGTAACACATTTCTTATTGTTTCCATAGCAAAAAGGGGCAGGAGCCCCATGAAGAGTTGCCAGTCAACGGATCGGTTTTGTTAGGTCTGTGACCTTGACTAGCAGGTCAATGTGAGGGCTGAGCATCCTGATCAGTTCCCACATCAGTTGCCAAGCCTCTGACTCTGTTAATTCATGCCGATAGATAGGGCATAGACTTGTCAGTTCCGCCTTCACCTCCATTGGTAAGACATCGCTATAGACATCAACATCTACCGCATAGTTGTGCCCTTTCATAATTCCAGTGAAGGTTTTTTCCGGGTCGATAATTAACGTTAACGTATTCATTTGATCCCTCATGCCGATTCGTGCCGATTGTGATTCTGCTGACTTCACTATCGGGACAACGATAACAGCGAAAACAGGGTCCCCTAGTGCCGATTTTTAGGCATATTAGTAAACTTTTCCTGTGAAGAATCTCATAGGGACTTTTACAAAATAACCAATTAATCGGCACTGGAAGGACCGTTGATTGCATTATTTGTTGCCCCCTCAACGTAATCGTCAAGAAGGGCAACGGACAGAATCGGCACTAGCCGACAGAGCCAACCTGGTAGGTCACTGGCCCCATTTCTCGGTCCACAACAGCAATACCGGCAAAGCAGGCAAGATTGTTACGACGAAATTTACGGAAGCCCCTTTCCACCAGCTTTTTGTTCAAGACACGCTGCGTCATCTTCCACTCATTCCCATCACTAGCAAACTCACGGAATGCCCGGTAAATTTCAGAAGCAGGAGTATAAGCATCGGGTTCGAGCAGGCATTCAGCCAAGAATTCACCCAGTAAGTCACTTTCCTCACGGTACTCTTCGTTAGCCATCTGAATCATCGCGGGCAGGGATCTCTTGATCCCCTTGTCCTGCCACTCCAGAACCCCTCTCAGAGCCCAATTGAGGATACCCGGTAACTCCCGGTTCAGTTTTGCTGGCAGGTCAGGATCGGCCTGTTCAGCACTGAATTGAGCCATAAAGGGTATCAGGCACATCCTTCGCCACATGCCATGCGACATGTCGTGAATGACAGGTTTGTGGTTACCAATGATCACCAGAGAAAACTGGGCGGTAAATTCAATCTCATGCTTACCGTAAACCTGCCGGGCCACAAGAACATCACCGCCCGTCATGGACTTGATAAGGGTTTCATCGAACCTGCCGTTTTCAGGTAATTCATTGACGACAACCAATCGCTTGCCCGGTAACTTGGCTAGGGATGCGTTAGGTCCACCAGCGTTCCGGTTAACCATGAGGGCATCACTGTTGATCTGCGTTGCGTAGGCTCCGAATAGGTTCTGAATTGCCTGAATGAACGTAGATTTGCCATTGCTGCCGTGGCCGTAGAAGAAGAACATCAACTGTTCGTCAACACGTCCGGTCAACCAGTAACCAACACAACGCTGTATGAACGCAATCATCTCAGCATCCGCCAGGAAGATATCGCTGATGAACTTTTCCCAGGTTGGACATACTGCCAGTGGGGAGTAAGTTACCGGACTGTAGCTTGTGATCAGGTCATTACGACGATTCTCACGATACAGACCGGTCCCAAGTTCGATCACGCCATTCTGTACACCAAGAAGCATAGGATCAGCGTCGAACTGCGAAGTTGACACTTCTATCTTGGGCTTTACCAGTTCTGCCATCGCCTTGAGCTTTGGCAAACTGTGAAGCTTGTAAGCGTTTTCCACCAAAATATCGGCCTTAGCTGCACCATCTTGGTTTTCTGCTTCCCGCCTCATGCGGTAACCTTCACTTAGCATGTCAACCGCTGTCACTTCAGCGTATTTCATGATCTGAACACCAGCAGGTTGCCATTTTTCGTCTATGAAATGCCAGAAATCACCACTTTCACGAACATAACAAAGGTTACGACCAAGCAGACGACACATGTAATTGGCATTGCCGACATCATTGCCAGTTTCCGATCCACAAGCCCCCGCTTCCAAAGGAGAAATCACCTCTGCCAAGGGAATAAAGGGCACTACTGGCTCCAGAGATTGCCAGTCACCACCTTGATGTATGAACTCATCAATATCGCTCCCCCTCTCAGGAACCCTGTAATGTGTTGCCTGCGGAAACTTTGCTCGATATCCATCGCCTGCTTCGTCATTATCAAAAAATGTGACAACTGGACGCTCCATTGATAAGACATACTCAACCTGAGCCCTGCTGACTGAGCCTATCGTTGCCAGCACGGGGCCTGGATAGCCAGCATCGAGGAGACTGATAAGATCATTCTCACCCTCAACCAAAGCAACATCACCAGAACGGATTAGCGTCTGTTGCCCGTATACAAATGCACCAGGCAACCAGGCTTTTTTCCGTTGCTGGTACTTGAACTCTTTGGCTGGGTCCTTGAATGTAAATCGATTAATCCTCATTATTGACCTCCATATGGGGATAAACATAGATACCAGCCGGAGCAAAATCACGAAGTTCACCGGCCTTGTTCAAACGGAACATGCCAGTGTCAAGCAAATCCTGCTGCTGATATTTATCTTTGAATGACTGCCACATCTGTCCATCGGAATAACCGACCTGAGATTCCTTAATAATATCAAGACTATGACCACGAACATCCATTTGATAACTCAATACTTCTTCATTATTCAGCAGGTTGTTGTGGTAATACTCAGCGATCTCTTTATTCAGATTAACCATCAAGATAAAGTCTCGATAATCATCACCGAATTCCTGCTCTGGTTGCGACATTGCATATGAAGGGGATAACTGTCCTTCACTTAGTATTCTTGCCGCCTCGTAAATATCAGGGAGATCACTCAACTTCAAAACCAGATCGAGTACAGAGAGATTCTCATCACAGGAAAAACAGTGTGCCCTATAGCTATCGAGATATAAGCGGAAGCACTCTTTATGGCCGCACAAAGGGCAAGTCTTATCCTCAGGTTCAAAACAATCCTCTCCGATTAGCTTAACATCAACACCTGTCAAAGCAGTAAATACAGACGTAATCGGATACTGAGAATTAATCTCAGAAAAATTATATTTCATAAGCAACTCACAATAGATGAAAGGCCCCTAAATGGGGCCTTAATAAATGAAAATCACTCTCTAACAGTCTCGGTGTCAATTTTTGAAATCAACCCAGTCATATCAAAAGTTAACTTCATCAAGTAAATTGATGAATCAAAGAGAATAAAGTAAGTATCACTTACCCCTGAGTCGTGAATAGTGCCACCAGAAAACTTCCAATCAATCAACCCATATAGAATTTCACGATTGAGATCTTCAACTTCAGTGTCTACATTCATCTCAAAGCCAATCCCTCCACCGAAGATATTAATATCACTAAAGACACGAATGTCTCCATTAGCGTGAGTCTCCTCCAGACGATATATCACGTTTACCAGTTCATCAGGAAAGGGGAAATCGTTGTAACAGGATAATCCCCTAATACGCTCTTGATGAATCTGTTTGAATGACCGTTTCATCCTTTGTGAGAATGTCATCGCTTCGTTAGGAAAAAGCGGGTTATCAGTATAGTTTGGCTTGAACCAACCAATATTCTTGGCGATCACCAAGATATCGAGAGCCTGTTGACCAAGAATTGGCCCTTCAGCTTTATTAACGACATCTCGGGCTAGGTTCAAGTCAAGAGAACTGATAAATTTCTCTGATAAATCATTACCATTGTGAGCGTAAGACAGTGCCTTATCACCCATAGTAAACCTCCAGATTGTATAAAGAGCATGCGGTAAAGTGCATAATTAAGTACCTCGATACTGCTCAACCGGTTGACTGGTTGACAGCGGAGAGGATTTTGTTACATAAGGAGGCTGGGCAGAGTAAAGGCCGTAAGAAATTAAAATTATCTTTCTTTTTACCGAAAATCGTGCTTAAATGAAATGATGGGGTATTTTTTTTGAAAAACGAAACTAATGAGCAATTCTACGCACGTCGTGTTAATCGTTCAATTGAACAAATTCAACTTCTTAAAGGAGGTTCTTCTGACGCATATAGAGACAAAACTCTAACAATCGGAAATCCGCCAATATTTATTAACGAGCCGATAGAGTCAATCATTTCATATTACAGCATCCAATTATTGGAATTATTCAATGAAGGCGTGCGGCGAAAATTTAACATTCCGCCAGATTTGTTAGCTTACATATCCACAATATTTTCTCAGCATATAGAAAGTAAAGGTACAACAAACTTAAGTGAACTTTTTAATGCAACACCAGAAACCTTCAAGCAGCGTGAGAAAAGATGGGAAGGTATGGACCTAAAAAAAATAATTGCTTTATCAGTATGCTACCGAGGTTTTAGATGTGGATTTTCTTATCGAAGATTAGGAATATACATAGATGATTCAAAATTAAAAATAGATATGAACCACACCATGACAAGAAAGCATATAGTTAAAGAAATTAAAAACGCCCACTTTGAGATTAATATAGGGCAAAGAGCAATGATTAACAGTTTCCTCGCAGGGTATAGCAGTATAGATTCTGAACGTCAGAGCAGGCCCCCTTATGAACCTACCCCAGATATACTTTTAAAACTCGTCAGCAAGTTATTCTACTATCTTAAACATGAAAAAATCCCACAGGGTAATCAAGCGTCTAATTCAATCACTAAAGAAGACCTTTTAAAATTAAAACCCCTTTACTATCCAAAAGGGGAACAAACTATAAGATACATCACAAATAATATAGAAAAGAATATCAAATCAAAACATCCAGAAAGAGACTATCTAGAAATTAGAGATGAGGCTCATAATATTCTAAAAAAAAGCAACATCGACCTCTTAGGCGACTCCCCAAGGATAATAACACTATCCGATAACTATGACATACCGTTATTATTAGCCACTGATGAATTTTGGAGTAATGATCCGAGACATTTTTTTTATAACATTGAGTCATTCCTGTCCACCATCTCGGAAAAAATAGAAGCATTAAACCAAAATGTGAAAACTTAATCTTCCCACCGCCTCAACAAGCGGCCCCAACGGGTAGTTTAACCCACCGTAGTTACGAGAAACAGAGCTTGAAGAATGGCCGGTAAGAGCGTCATGCACAGCCTCATCAATACCGGCCAATCGGCACATGTCCTTGAAGGTGTGACGGAAGGAATGGAACACCATCCGTTTATCGGTAACACCACAGACATTACGCAGGTAGCGACCGAACCACTTTGACCAGTTACCTGTCAGGGTGCCAAATACGTCAGCTTTTAGCTGGTGGAAGATCCGATCACCTTTCTGCTTCTTGGCAAAATCGATGAAGCCGAGCTTGATCAGTTCAGGATGTACCGGTATCCGACGGCGGCTGCCTGCATTCTTGAGGTGCTGCCCCTCTTGTCGGTCATTAATTTCTATTATCCAAGCGAAACCACCCTGATAGGTCTCCTGATGGACATCAGACGGATGTAGTTGGCCGATCTCTTCCAGCCGAGCACCGGTATAGAGTGCTAACAGTGGCAGCCAGTAGGACGCCTCTCCGGCCCCTGCCTTTGGTCTATCGCCGTTGAACACCGGGGAAGTGAAAACTTTTTTGAGTGACGCCTCGTCAAACGGTAGCCGCTTCTCTTTGGAGTGCTGGGTATCCTTCAGGCTGAGGCCTTCTGTCGGGTTACGCTCTACTACCTCATCATCAACGGCAAGCGTAAACAGGCTGCTCAAGGCGGCCAAGTAGTTGTTTACCGTTTTGACACTCAGCCCCTGCTCTTTCAGTGCATCCCTGAAAGTACGGCAATCGGTTCTACTGATACTCTTAACATGGTCATTGCCGACAATTTCAGCAAAGCGCCCTAAGGCTCTGACATATAGATCTCGGGTTTTCGGGGCCTTCTCACCATTCGATAGCCATTGCTGGTGAAGATCGGCCAGTTTTGGCCCTGTGGGAGTGACTTCATAGTCTGGCAGACTATTTACAGTTTCACCTTGCAGACGAGCAAATTCGTTATCCCAGCGGCAACCTTCCAACCGGGCCAATCTTTCTGCTTCGGAGCGATTAGACGTGCCTAGAGCTTTGACGATTTCTGTTCGTTGGAAGTGAGGGATTAACGCTAAAGGAATGCGGCGACGGAAGTAGTAGCGTGAGCCACGTTTTGCCAGATGAGTACACATAAAAAAATCCCCTGTGTTACATCTGTGTGTAACAAGAGGGGATTTCAAGGTAAAAACCGTTATCAAACAGTCTTTAAGAGAATTTGGCGGAAGGACAGAGATTCGAACTCTGGGAGCTGTTACACTCGACGGTTTTCAAGACCGTTGCCTTAAACCACTCGGCCATCCTTCCAATGGGCGCAGATATTAACGGTACCGTTATGAAATGTCTATCGTTTTCACATAAAAAAAAGCGTCAAAATGCGCGTTCGCTTAAATTTCAGGCCGATTGTGGTAAAAAAAGCCAGAACCCCGCATCAGCGAGGCTCTTTTGAACACTAAATAGGCCGTTATTTAGGTTGGGTATCGTACTCTGAACAACTCTGATAGCCCTTGTTCATCACGTGGCCCGTGTCGTTGTAGCTGACAAAATAGGTCTGCACTTTGCCATCCCGTGGTGCCACGGCATAGGTATCACAGGTACCCTTCGCATGGATCAGGGTGGCTGAGGTGGATGGCGGCCCGGCAATGGCTCGCACCTGCTGCTTCGTCATCCCGACTTTGACATCGCTTACCACAGGCTCGTTCACATAGCTCGTGGCCCTGTCGTAAGTGGTACACCCAGTAAGTACGGTAAATAGCGCCGCAGTACATACGGTCAAAACCAGTTTCTTTGTCATCGCTTATCTCCTTAGCATGCTTATTGTTATCTAAGTGTAGATGCTAAAAGGCTTTTCTGCCAATAATGCTTTGCTGCCGTTAATAGTTGGCCCAGATACCCGGCGTTACCAGTTCCAACAGGTGGCCATCCGGATCGCGGAAATAAATGCTCTCTGCCCCCTGTTCCCAACGCATACGCCCCTCTATCTCAACACCGTGTTCGGCTAACTGCTGCTCCCACAGGGGTAACTGGGCCTCGCTCACGGCCAAACCAAGATGTTGTGGGCCACTGCCGTCATGAGGGGGAATATAGCCTCCCGGATAGTGAGCACCATCCAGCGAATCCCCGGCGACAAACAGCAGCAACACGCTTTGATCGGAGATGTTATAGGCCCGGAAACGATCATTTGCGACCATAGCTGGCAGTTGCAATACCTGCTGGTAGAAGGCAGCGGCTCGTTCGATATCATTGACATACAGCACCGTCTCAATCACGCGTTCAATCTTAAGTTCCATAACAACCTCCTGATTTATCAATTTATAAACAGGGTAGACAGGTACGGGCTCAGCAGAATAGCAATCAGTGCCGCGCGAAGATCAATCTGTGCTGCTGGAGAACGGGCAAAAAAAACGCGGCCCGAAGGCCGCGTTGTCACATTCACGGTATTGCTTAGAACTGGTAAACCAGGCCTACAGCAACCACGTCGTCGGTATTGATACCGGCATTGTCGGTAAATGTGTTGTCGTCCAGCAAGTTGATTTTGTAGTCAACGTAGGTGGACATGTTTTTGTTGAAGTAGTAGGTCGCGCCCACATCAACATATTTCAGCAGATCCTGGTCGCCGTAACCGCCACCAATGTCCTTGCCTTTAGACTGCAGGTACGCCACGGAAGGACGCAGGCCGAAGTCGAACTGGTACTGTGCAACCACTTCGAAGTTCTGTGCCTTGTTCGCGTAACCGTACAGAGAGCTATTGCTGTTGCCGAAACGGGTAGCATTGTAAGACTGAGTATACATCGCTGCCAGATAGACGTTGTTGGCGTCGTATTTCAGACCACCGCTATAGCCTTCGGCCTTACTACCACGACCCAGAATAGAAGAGGTGCCGTTAGGGCCACCGTTCTGATCGTTGGTACGGTCAGCATTGAAGAACGCACCAGCAGCACTGATGCCATAGCCCAGATCGTAGGAAACGGACATACCGTAACCGTCACCGTTCTGGTTCAGGACATCACGACCATTGTTGCTTTCTTCACCGTTGCCGTTTTTACCCTGATACTGCAGAGCAAAGTGCAGGCCATCAACCAGACCGAAGAAGTTGTTGTTACGATACGTCACTACACCGTTGGTGCGTTGGAACAGGAAGTTGTCTGCACCATAGGTATCGCCACCGAACTCAGGCAACACGTCGGTCCATGCGCCGATGTCATACATCACACCGTAGTTACGGCCGTAATCCAATGAGCCGTAATCGCCGAATTTCAGACCAGCGAAGCCCACACGGGTGAAGGCATCATTTTCAGCTTCGGTTTTATTCAGCTGAACCTGATATTCCCACTCACCATAGCCGGTCAGCTGATCGTTGATCTGAGTTTCGCCACGCAGGCCAAAACGCATATAAGACTGATCGCCATCGGTTTTATCGTTGTCGGAAAAATAGTGAAGACCGTCGATTTTACCGAACAAATCCAGTTTATTGCCGTCTTTGTTGTAGATTTCTGCTGCACCTGCAGTGCCTGCCATCAACAGAGCTGGGACGATCAGGGAGAGTACTCGAAGTTTCATCGTTATTATCCTCTTAATTATGTCGAGCTACGGCCACTGCTCTTCTGAGCATTATTAGCGCGACTGTGAATCACCATTCTGGTAACAAGGGCTATATTAATCCAGAAAGAAAATGATACCAAGTATCCGATAGTGTTTCATACCAATATTTAAAGGTTTCAAAATGTAAATACTGGCGAACTTTAACAAAAACTTACCGACAAATAAAATTAAGCACCGAAAGATAAAAAAATAAATTAAACCTTATAAAACAATGAAATATACAAATCTTTATAAAAATAAAGATATCAGTACAAAAGTATCAAACAATAAGCACGTTGTGCCAAAAATCGCTTCAACGCCTGGCGCTATAATCACCCCGCTATCATCATTATTTTCATTATTACCTTCATTATCCGTATGATAATTTTTGTAGTTACGACCGGCCTCTGGCCGGTTTTTTTATACCCAAAACCAGCGCGCAAATCGTTCCAATAAAGCATTTTATGCACAAATTTAATCACAATGAGATATCATAAACATGATCAATCACCGCACTAATAGCTAAATAAATAATAAAAATACCGACCACTAATTAACCAGTGAATAATTTTCAGGCGCTCATCGTTTAAATAGCCCACAATCACATACAAAATAACAATGAATCCTGCATCAATTCCCTCGATAATATATTTGTTACTTTGAGAAACTATCTCACCCTCATCAGCAAGTGATCTAACACAGCACCTCCCCCCCTGATGGGTTACAGGGTTAACGCGAATCCTTTCGACCCCGATCACAGATTGTGATAAAAACAGGGGTTCATTTAAGCCACTATCCAGAGCCGATCCCGATACCGACATGACAGTCACTTGCAACGAACAAAGTAAGCCCGGTGTGCCCGAGCAGAATGCTACCCGCCTGGCCTTTTTTATCGCCGGACTGGCAATGGCCACCTGGGCGCCGCTGGTACCTTTTGCCAAAACGCGTATCGCGATAGATGACGGCTCATTAGGCCTGTTGCTGCTATGCATCGGGGTTGGCTCGCTCATGGCAATGCCGTTGACTGGGCTATTGACCGGCAAATTTGGCTGTCGACGCGTGATCCTGCTGGCGGGCATCGCCCTATGCATCGATCTGCCGCTGCTGGTGCTGATGGACTCCACCTTGGGGATGGCATTGGCATTGCTGCTGTTCGGTGCGGCGATAGGTATGATTGACGTAGCCATGAACATCCAGGCCGTGGTGGTCGAACGCGCCAGCCATCGTGCCATGATGTCCGGCTTTCACGGTTTCTTCAGCGTTGGTGGGATCGCCGGTGCGGGTGGAGTCAGCGCCCTGCTATGGCTGGGGCTAGGCCCGCTGCAAGCCACGCTGATCGCCGTCGTCGCCATTCTGGCTCTGCTGCTGATTGCCAGTAAAAACCTGCTGCGTGAGAGCGGCGGAGATAAAGAAGGCCCGATGTTCGTTCTGCCACGTGGCTGGGTGATGTTCATTGGCCTACTGTGTTTTATCATGTTCCTGGCGGAAGGCTCAATGCTCGACTGGAGCGCGTTGTACCTGACCACCATGCGCGGGATGGATCATAGCCAGGCAGGCTTGGGTTACGCCTTGTTCTCCATTGCCATGACGATCGGCAGGCTGAATGGCGACCGCGTGGTAAATGCCATGGGCAGATATCAGGTACTGTTGCTGGGTAGCCTGTGTGCGGCCATCGGCCTGGCATTGGCTATTACCATAGACAACGCCATAGCCTCTTTGATTGGTTTTATGCTGGTCGGCGTCGGGGCATCCAATGTGGTCCCTATTCTATTTAGCGCAGCTGGAAACCAACGCGTCATGCCTGCCAACCTGGCCATCGCTTCGGTCACCACGGTGGGCTATGCCGGTATTCTGGCCGGCCCGGCGGTGATCGGGTTAATCGCCCAGATCTCCAGCCTGACGTTTGCCCTGGCCTGTGTGGCGGCATTACTGCTGATCGTCACTGCCAGCGCCAAAGCGGTCACTCGCTAATTTCAGGAATGCGTAGCCATGTTGCAAGATAGACAACTGACCATTAACTCCCGCTACATCACACGCAGCTTCTGGCTGTTTATCGTGCTGCTGGCCATGGCCATTGGGTTGTACAGTTACAACTACACCAACGCCTACCTGACGGAGAAAAAGCATGCCGTCAGTACCATCGCCAATATGCTGCAAAAGCGCATCGACAGTTACCGCTTTCTGACCTACCAAATCTACGACAAATTTGGTAATACCGCGGCGCTTCCCGTTGAAACCCATCTGCAGGAAACCCGTCTGCGCCCGGATGTTTATTACGTTGAGAAGCCACGCAGCAAAACCGATGCGGTCATTTTTGGCAACCACGACAACGCCACGTTGGCTGCGGTTGCCAGTATTTCGGACTTCCTGGATAACCGTTGGGGAACCGAAACCGAAAACTATGCGATGTATTTTCTCAACGGGCAAGATAACAGCCTGAGCCTGGTGACAACCCAATCGCTGAAAGACCTGACCTCGCGGTTGAAAGAAAACTACCTGACCACGTCGGTATCGGACCGCCGCACCGAAATGCTACAACAGGCCAATATGCTGGACGAACGCGAGAGTTTTTCCGGCCTGCGCAAACAACGCTTCCAGAACGCCTACTCGTTTTCTATCCGCACGACCTTTAACCAGCCGGGGCATTTGGCCACGGTGGTCGCCTTCGACCTGCCGATTAACGATATCATTCCGCTTAACATGGCCCGCTCCAACTTCCTGTTGCTGCCCGATGAGCAAGAGATCGACGATAGTGTGGTGCCAAGCGAAACGGCAATCAACGCCCAGGCCGCCTTGAAAGGCAGTTGGGTTGAATTCAGTGTTTCATTGCCCAACTCGCCTCTGCAGCTGATTTACCGCGTCTCAGCTTTCAATCTGGCGATTGACCTGTTGCGCAATAACATCTGGCTACTGGCGATCAATCTGCTGTTGCTGGCGCTATCGATGGTGGGTATTTATTTCCTCCGCCAGCAATACATCCGCCCCAGCGAAAATATCGCCGCCGAGCTGGATCTCCAACGCTCGCTCAACCAGGAAATTGTCGCCAGCCTGCCTTGCGGGCTACTGGTCTATGACTTTGCCGATAACAGCGTGATTACCAGCAACAAGATCGCCGAGCACCTGATGCCACATCTTAGCCTGTCCAAAATCGCCCATATGGCGGAGCAGCATCATGGCGTGATCCAGGCGACGGTCAACAACGAAGTCTATGAGATCCGCATCTTCCGC
Source organism: Serratia sp. J2 (assembly GCF_046269175.1). NCBI lineage: Bacteria > Pseudomonadati > Pseudomonadota > Gammaproteobacteria > Enterobacterales > Yersiniaceae > Serratia > Serratia sp. J2. Next base: position 66,922 of record NZ_JBKABN010000016.1, on the reverse strand, counting down.
AGTCAGCGAACGGCGGAAACCTATCTGTTCCTGCTCAACGATCAGGATAAAGAAGTGATGGTGAACAAACGGCTGCAACAGGCCCGCCGCGAATACGATAAAAACGTTCAGGCCCGTAAGTTGATGTTGCACAACCTGGGGATCGAGCTGAATCAGCCGGTGCGACAAATGCACGAACTGACCCGGAGCCTGTGCCAGCCATCAGATGTCGAGCAGCAACAGACATTGCTTAAACAACTCAACCTGGCTTCTGCATCGGTATTGGATCTGATCGACAATATCACCCTGCTCACCCGGCTGGAAACACAGGATTGGCAGCCGGTACGTCAACCATTCAATCCCTCTGCACTGCTGGATGAACTGCTGCTGGACGTGCTGCCAGCCATCAACCAGAAAGGGCTGGCGCTATTCAATCACGTTAATCTGGACGTCAACCAACAGTACATTGGCGATGCTGGCGCACTGCGCAAAATCCTTTCATTACTGCTGCGCTACGCCATCATCACCACCGCCTACGGCAAGATCACCCTGGTGGTAGAACAGGAAGCCGAACGCCCTGAACACCTGGTATTTCATATCAATGATACCGGCACCGGCATTTCCAATGAGGAAATCAGCAACCTGACCTACCCGTTCCTAAGCCAAACGCTGGTCGATCGCTTCGATCACGGCTCTGGGCTGACGTTTTTCCTGTGTAATCAGCTGTGCAAGAAACTCAATGGCCAGTTGGATATCCGCAGCAAAATCGATATCGGTACCCGCTATACCATTCGTGTCACTATGGAGCAGGAGAACACCGAGGAACAGGCGACAGAGAAATTACTCGATGGGGTAACGGCGCTGCTGGATATCACCTCCGACGAGATCCGTCGTATCGTGACTCAGCTACTGGTGGGCTATGGGGCCAACTGCATCGTGGCCGAGGAGCACCAAAACAGCCAGGATTATGATGTATTACTGACCGATAACCCGCAGCAGGCCGACGACTATACGTTACTGCTAACCAGCGATGAAGCGGGCTGGCAGCAGCTTGATAAAGGCTATATTCGCGTCAACTATAACCTGCACAATGCCATGATTGACGCGGTTCTGATCCTGATAGAACACCAGATGGCGGCACAAGAGCAGGAAGAAAACCCGGTAGGATCGCTGGCCGATAGCGCCCAAGTGTATGAAAAACAATTGAGATCAAGTGATTACTATGGTTTGTTTATTGATACAGTACCCGACGATATCAAAAAACTGTATACTGAGGCGGGCAGCAGTGATTTTGCAGCGCTGTCTCAAACTGCACACCGCCTGAAGGGCGTGTTTGCTATGTTAAATCTGCTTCCCGGAAAGCTTCTGTGTGAATCGTTAGAACAGCACATCGCGGACGGTGATGCGCTCAAGATCGAGAATAACATCAGTCAGATTGATTTTTTCGTCAGTAGACTGCTGCAGCAAGGTAGCCAACAACATGAATAACTTGAACGTAATTATTGCCGATGACCACCCTATCGTACTGTTTGGCATCCGGAAGTCACTTGAGCAAATTGAGTGGGTGAATGTCGTTGGGGAGTTCGAGGACTCTACAGCACTGATCAACAATCTGTCCAAGCTGGACGCCAACGTACTGATCACCGATCTTTCGATGCCGGGTGACAAATATGGCGACGGCATTACGCTGATAAAATATATCAAACGCCACTATCCGCAATTGTCGATCATCGTTCTGACCATGAACAACAATCCGGCCATTCTCAGCGCGGTGTTGGATCTGGACATCGAAGGCATCGTCCTGAAACAGGGTGCGCCCACCGATTTGCCAAAAGCGCTGGCCGCATTGCAGAAAGGCAAGAAATTCACGCCGGAGAGCGTCTCGAAGCTGTTGGAGAAAATCAGTGCCAGCGGTTACGGTGACAAACGTCTGTCTCCGAAAGAAAGTGAAGTGTTGCGTCTGTTCGCCGAAGGTTTCCTGGTGACCGAAATCGCCAAAAAACTGAACCGCAGCATCAAGACTATCAGTAGCCAGAAGAAATCAGCCATGATGAAACTGGGTGTTGATAACGATATCGCACTGCTCAACTATCTCTCCTCCGTCAGTATGACGCAGTTGGATAAAGACTAGTGTTCAACGGGTGCAGCATGCGGCCCCCCTGAAACAACATTGTTATCAATCTAAAGGGCGCTCTTAGGCGCCCTTTGGTATTTATGCAGTTTCAGACTCAGCCCTAAGCCGCCGTACCCGTTGACTGTAATAGCCAAGCGACTGCTCCAGCGTCTCTAGCGTGACCGGTTTCGACAGGCAGTTATCCATCCCGGCCTCAAGACAGCGCTGTTTCTCTTCTGCCAACGCATTAGCCGTCACGCCAATCACTGGAGCCGTGAAGTTCGACTGACGCAGGCAACGTGTCAATTCATAGCCATCCATGTTCGGCATATTGACGTCGGTCAGAACTATATCCACCGTATTGCGTTCCAATACGCTGAGCGCGTCGACACCATCATTGGCAGTGATCACCAGATAGCCCAACGATGCCAGTTGATCGGACAGTAAGCGCCGGTTAATCGGGTGATCGTCCACCACCAGCAGGCGAATATCCCCATTATCGGCACTATTGGTCTTAACCGGTAACGGCAGTTGCACCAATGCCTTGTCGCTTTCGGTAGCCACACCAAACAGCCGGTTCAACAGCAGGATGGCATCCCGTGGCGTAGAGGTACTATGCAGCCAGTAACCCGGATGCGTTTCCAATGACGGCCCGATGTGCGCGATGGAGAACTCAACCTGTGCCAACAGCGGGGTATCCACCTGCAAAGGATAATCGCTGAGCAGAACATCCCCTGTCGCGGTTTGCTGCCCCTCATAACGTAATACCGTGGCACCGTAGCCGCCAAGGATCGCCTGCAGATAACTTTCCAACCGCTGATTACGAATTTGCAGCCACAGGTTTTTGCCTTGCCAGGTATCGCTGGCCTGCGGCGTCGGGAACAACGCCCCAAACAGCGGAATACGAATGGTAAACAAGCTGCCGAGGCCAGGCTCGGACTCCACCGCGATATCACCGTCCATCAGGTTGATCAGTTTTTCACAAATCGCCAGCCCAAGCCCAGTACCCTGGAAATGGCGCTGTACCCCGCTGCCAACCTGGAAGAAAGGATCAAACAGGCGCAGAACTTCTTTTTCTGGAATACCAACGCCGGTATCGCGAACGCTGAACTCCAGATAGCTGTCACGGGTGCAGACTTGCAGGATGATACAGCCGGTATCGGTAAACTTGATGGCGTTATTCAATAGGTTAGACAATACCTGCTGCAAACGCACGGGATCGCCATTGATACGCTCAGGCACTCCTTGTTCAATAAAACAGTACAAACCGAGCCGCTTTTTCACCACCAGCGGCAAGTAGTTGCCCGCGATGTGGGTAATGACTTCCAGGCAAGAAAACTCACGGGGCTCTATCTTCAACTGCTCCGACTCAATCTTGGAGAAGTCCAGAATGTCGCTGATGATCTTCAGCAACAGCCCCGAGGAGTTGCTCATCGCATTGACCAGGCGATCGACCCCTTGTGGCAACGCCTTGGTCTGCAGCAGATCCAGGTTGCCGATGATCCCATACAGCGGCGTGCGCAGTTCATGGCTGACGGTGGCCAGGAACATCGATTTAGACTGGCTGGCCTGCTCCGCCGCCGCGGCCATTTCCTGCAGCGACTCTTCCATTTTGACGCGGGCGCTAACGTCAACCAGCACGCAGATCGCCACGTCCTCATTGCGGTAACGGGAATGAACAAAGCTGATTTGCAGGTTGTTGTTGTTACTGGTCATCACATCAACAAAGTTGACCTGCTGTTCGCAGATAATACGCGTAATGCGATCGCGATCCTCGTTGGTCAACAGGTTGATATAGTTATGTGCCAGTTCATTACTCAGGATGTTGGTACCATCACTGATGCGCAGAATGCAAATGCCCACCGGCGCCGACGCCACGATCTTGCGGTTGAACTGTTCATGCTCCTCCAACCGGAAGGCATTCTCCTCCGCAGGCAGGAACATCTTGCGTTCGAACAGCCACGCCAGGCTGAACAACACCACGGCCGACAGCAGGTTAAGCAGCACCGCATTGAGGATCAGCACCTTGAAGCGCTCCACCACGCTCTTCACCGGCAAGGAATACACGATGCTGAGCGACGAAGGCGGCAGCGCCTTCTTCATGATTAGATCCTGGTAACTGTCGACATAGCCAAAATAGGTGTGTTCCTGCGGATAAACATTGAGCGAAGAGGCGTAACGATCGCCATTGGCCAGTTGCAACACAGATTCGTTGTTCTCATCCAGCAGATTTACCCCCACCGGCAAGTTGCTGGTGGTGACAAAGTCCTCCAGGCGGATCGTCTGTTCAATCCCCAGCAACGCTTCCAGTTTGTTACCGACATAGACCGGCGTCATCACATACAGGTAACCTACATCAGGCCGCTGCTGGCTGGGGCTGATCCAATAAAGGTTATTGTCTTTCTCCGCGCTGTTGGCGGCGTTACGGTATTTAAGGATGCGCTCATGCAGCGCCTTGAGCACCTTTTGCCGGTCGGTGATGCCGCTGCTGCTACCGAATTCCGTCATGCACAGGCTATCACTGCCGATGAAAAACACTCGGTTCAGGTCATAGGCTGCGACAAAGTTTTCTTTCCAGTATTGGATCAGACCGTTTAACGAGGTGATCGCGTCACGGTAGTTGGAGTTCAGCGCGCAGTTGGATTCCGGGTACAGCGGCTTCATCTCCGGTTGGCTGTCTTTGCCATTCATCATGCCGGTGAACAGCTCGAGGCTCCCTACCGTGCCGTTGAGGCGGTTTTCCGCCATGTATTTGATGTCGCGTATGATATCCGCCGAATGGCGAATGTAGCCCTGTGCCTGGTCAAAGTTGAGATTGTATTCCTGCCTGATATCGGATTCTTTCTCATGCACGATATCCAGGATATAAAACGTGGTCAGCAGTGCGCCCAGCGACCACAGCATGAACGCCAGCACCCGAAACAGATAGCGGGAAATTTTTAACGTGGTACGGAAAGAGGCTAAGTATTTCAAGCAGGTACCATGCCAGAGTAAGGGGTGACGAGCATAATCATAGCAAAACAACGATCCCGTGCAGCATCGACAAGTGATTGCAGCAATTAAACCATACAACTGAAAAAGGGCCTAGCATCGCTGCCAAGCCCTTTTTTATCCACCCAGATTGTACGAGATCGCACTATTTAGGCGTTCTCGTCATCCAAATCGTCTGCGGTGCCGGTATCCTCATCACCCTCATCGAGTGGTGTGGTATCTTCTTCCGCTTCATCGCTACCTGGTTCAAGGCTATCAAGCTCTTCATCTTCAACCGGTTCAGCAACGCGCTGCAGGCCGACGACGTTCTCGTCTTCCGCAGTACGGATCAGAGTGACACCCTGAGTGTTACGGCCAACCACGCTGACTTCCGCGACACGGGTACGCACCAGCGTACCTGCATCGGTGATCATCATGATTTGATCGGTAGTTTCTACCTGCACAGCCCCAACAACCTGGCCATTACGCTCGCTGACCTTGATGGAGATAACCCCTTGGGTTGCACGCGATTTGGTCGGATATTCCGTTACCGCAGTACGCTTGCCGTAGCCGTTCTGCGTCACGGTCAGGATATCGCCTTCACCGCGTGGAACAATCAGCGAAACTACACGATCGCCTTCACCGAGGTTGATACCGCGTACGCCGGTAGCGGTACGGCCCATCGAGCGCACCTGCCCTTCTGGGAAGCGCACCACTTTACCGTTGGCGGAGAACAGCATCACTTCGTTGCTGCCGTCGGTCAGGTCAACACCAATCAGCTCGTCACCCTCGTTGAGGTTAACGGCGATGATGCCAGCACTGCGTGGGCGGCTGAACTCGGTCAATGCGGTTTTCTTCACGGTACCGCTGGCGGTAGCCATAAACACATGGCGCCCTTCTTCGTATTCACGCACCGGCAGAATGGCGGTGATACGTTCGTTGGCTTCCAGCGGCAACAGGTTGACGATCGGCCGGCCACGAGCACCACGGCTGGCTTCCGGCAGTTGATACACCTTCATCCAGTACAGGCGACCACGGCTGGAGAAGCACAGGATCGTGTCGTGGGTGTTGGCCACCAGCAGACGATCGATAAAGTCTTCTTCTTTAATACGGGCTGCTGACTTGCCTTTACCACCGCGACGCTGTGCTTCATAGTCGGTCAGAGGCTGATACTTCACGTAGCCCTGATGCGACAATGTCACGACCACATCTTCCTGGTTGATCAGGTCTTCGATGTTGATATCAGACGTGTTGGCGGTAATTTCGGTACGGCGTGCGTCACCGAACTGATCGCGCATGGCCACCAGTTCCTCACGGATCACTTCCATCAAGCGGTCTGGGTTTTCCAGAATAAAGATCAGCTCAGCGATGATGTTCAGCAGCTCTTTATACTCGTCCAGCAGCTTCTCGTGCTCCAGGCCGGTCAGTTTCTGCAAGCGCAGATCCAGGATCGCCTGAGCCTGTTGCTCGGTCAGGTAATATTTACCGTCACGGATACCGAACTCTGGCTCCAGCCACTCTGGGCGTGCAGCGTTGTCACCGGCGCGTTCCAACATCGCCCCGACGTTACCCAGATCCCAAGGTTGCGCGATTAACGCAATCTTCGCTTCTGCCGGAGTCGGCGCGCGGCGGATCAATTCGATAATCGGGTCGATGTTGGCCAACGCAATGGCTAACGCTTCCAGGATATGGGCGCGATCGCGGGCTTTACGCAGTTCGAAAATGGTACGGCGGGTCACCACTTCACGGCGGTGGCGCACAAATGCACGCAGAATATCTTTCAGGTTCAGCAACTTTGGCTGGCCCTGATGCAGTGCCACCATGTTGATACCGAAGGTGACCTGTAGCTGAGTCAGCGAATACAGGTTATTCAGCACCACTTCACCCACGGCGTCACGTTTGACTTCAATCACGATGCGCATACCGTCTTTATCAGACTCGTCACGCAGCGCGCTGATGCCTTCAACGCGTTTTTCTTTCACCAGCTCGGCAATTTTCTCGATCAGGCGCGCTTTGTTCACCTGATAAGGAATTTCATGCACGATGATGGTTTCGCGGCCGGTTTTAGCGTCCGCCTCTACCTCGGCACGGGCGCGGAGATACACTTTGCCACGGCCAGTACGGTAGGCTTCTTCAATACCACGACGGCCATTGATGATTGCCGCCGTCGGGAAGTCCGGGCCTGGGATGTGTTCCATCAGCCCTTCAATGCTGATGTCTTCATCCTCGATATAGGCCAGACAGCCATTGATAACTTCAGACAGGTTATGCGGCGGAATGTTGGTCGCCATACCTACGGCGATACCGGACGAGCCGTTGACCAGCAGGTTCGGGATCTTGGTTGGCATAACGGCCGGGATCTGCTCGGTACCGTCATAGTTTGGCACGAAGTCGACGGTCTCTTTTTCCAGATCCGCCAGCAGTTCGTGGGCGATTTTCGACATGCGCACTTCGGTATAACGCATTGCTGCGGCGGAGTCGCCGTCCACAGAACCGAAGTTACCCTGGCCGTCCACCAACATGTAACGCAACGAAAACGGTTGGGCCATACGGACGATCGTGTCATACACCGCGCTGTCACCATGCGGGTGATACTTACCGATCACGTCCCCAACGACACGGGCCGATTTCTTGTATGGTTTATTCCAGTCGTTACCCAGTACATTCATCGCGTACAGAACGCGGCGGTGCACCGGCTTCAGTCCATCACGAACATCTGGCAACGCACGGCCGACAATAACGGACATCGCGTAATCCAGATACGAGCTTTTCAGCTCTTCTTCGATATTTACCGGTGTGATTTCTCTGGCAAGGTCGCTCATGGAGCTGCTATCCCTCATACTGAATGATTCATCTGCCTTGGCGTAGTGCCAAAGGTGTAAAACTATATCACAAAGCGCGCTTTACGGGGAAATTACCGGCGCTGTTTCGCTGAAATGTGCTGCCCTGCGGGCGAAAAATGCCCCGGTAACAACAGCGCTGCGCCAAGCGTGCCGGAACATGTATAATCTGCACCATAAGAGAACCAGGAGCTAATAACGCCCATGAATGCTGAATCATCCCGTCACGCGCCAAACGTTGATCACCAGGAAATCGCCAAATTTGAAGCTGTCGCCTCGCGCTGGTGGGATCTGGAAGGTGAGTTCAAGCCGTTGCATCGGATCAATCCGCTGCGTCTGAATTATATCATGCAGCGCGCAGGAGGCATTTTTGACAAACAAGTGCTCGACGTTGGCTGTGGCGGCGGCATTCTGGCAGAGAGCATGGCGCGTGAAGGTGCGTTGGTAACCGGGCTGGATATGGGGGCAGAACCGCTCCAGGTGGCGCGACTGCATGCGCTGGAAAGCGGTATGCAGGTGACCTACGTGCAAGAAACGGTAGAAAGCCATGCGCAGGCTCATCCGCAACAGTATGACATCGTCACCTGTATGGAGATGCTCGAGCACGTCCCGGATCCGGCCTCCGTCGTGCGCGCCTGTGCACATCTGGTCAAGCCAGGCGGCCATGTGTTCTTCTCCACCATCAACCGCAATACCAAAGCCTGGCTGATGGCGGTCATCGGCGCTGAATACGTGCTCAAAATGGTGCCACAGGGCACCCATGATCATAAGAAGTTCATCCGCCCTTCTGAACTGATCGGTTGGGTCGACGGCACCGAGCTGCGTGAAAAACATATCATCGGCCTGCATTACAACCCGATCACCGACCATTTCAAGCTGGGCCGTAACGTGGATGTGAACTACATGGTCCATACCCAGCACCAAGGTTGAAACGGCCACAACGTACCGGCGGCGATGTTTCCGCCGCCGGTACGACTAAGCGTATAAGATAAATACCTATTTATCCGTTTTCGATCAAAAAAGCCGATCTAAACCGTTTTTAAGAATATAAAAGCAGATCAATATGCGGTTTTTTTCTAACGTTTAATAAAGCGGCAAACGATCGAGGTTTTCACAAAATCAGCAAAATCTCCTCGCGCTTATTGACAACCTTGTCACCCCAGATAGGGCGCGCACTAGGAACAATTGGTAACATTTCACCCCCAAGTTATCCACAAGATCGGCAGGTTTTGTTCACTTGCAAACCCACCGCTTTATCACTATCTTGTTACCTCACCGACATACACCCCCTATATATAGTGTTTACATACTGAGCAGAGCGACTACACTTTCTGCTTAGGGGAATCTCACGGACAGGTAAAAATGAACCAAAGCCTACTTGTAACTAAACGCGATGGCAGTAAAGAGCGCATCAACCTCGACAAAATCCACCGAGTCATCGACTGGGCCGCGGAAGGTTTAAACAACGTCTCGGTCTCTCAAGTAGAGTTACGTTCACATATTCAGTTTTATGACGGCATCAAAACCGCCGATATTCATGAAACCATCATCAAGGCCGCAGCCGATCTGATCTCCCGTGATGCACCGGACTATCAGTATCTGGCCGCTCGCCTCGCCATCTTCCATCTGCGGAAAAAAGCTTACGGCCAGTTTGAGCCACCGAAGCTGCTCGACCACGTCGCACGCATGGTGGAGATGGGCAAATACGATAAACATCTGCTGGAAGACTACACCACTGAAGAGTTCGAGCAGATGGACTCCTTTATCGATCACTGGCGTGATATGAACTTCTCCTACGCTGCCGTGAAGCAGTTGGAAGGTAAATATCTGGTGCAGAACCGCGTCAGCGGCGAGATTTACGAGAGCGCCCAGTTCCTGTATATCCTGGTAGCCGCGTGCCTGTTCTCCAACTACCCGCGCGCCACCCGTCTGGACTACGTAAAACGTTTCTATGACGCGATCTCCACCTTCAAGATTTCACTGCCTACGCCGATCATGTCTGGCGTGCGCACCCCAACCCGCCAATTCAGCTCTTGCGTGCTGATCGAGTGTGGTGACAGCCTGGATTCCATCAACGCCACCTCCAGCGCCATTGTGAAATACGTTTCACAGCGCGCCGGTATCGGTATCAATGCTGGCCGTATCCGTGCCCTGGGTAGCCCAATTCGTGGCGGTGAAGCCTTCCACACCGGCTGTATCCCGTTCTACAAACACTTCCAGACCGCGGTGAAATCCTGCTCTCAGGGCGGCGTACGTGGTGGTGCAGCGACGCTGTTCTACCCAATGTGGCATCTGGAAGTGGAAAGCCTGCTGGTACTGAAAAACAACCGAGGGGTTGAAGGCAACCGCGTCCGTCACATGGACTACGGCGTGCAGCTCAACCGCCTGATGTATCAGCGCCTGATCAAGAATGAAGACATCACCCTGTTCAGCCCGTCTGACGTTCCAGGGCTGTACGACGCATTCTTCGCCGATCAGGACGAGTTCGAGCGCCTGTATACCCTGTATGAGAAAGACAGCAGCATTCGTCAGCAACGAGTGAGAGCGGTAGAGCTGTTCTCACTGATGATGCAGGAACGTGCTTCTACTGGCCGTATCTACATCCAGAACGTCGATCACTGCAACACCCATAGCCCGTTCGATCCGCAGATCGCCCCGGTACGCCAGTCAAACCTGTGCCTGGAAATCGCTCTGCCGACCAAACCGCTGGATGACGTTAACGACGAAAACGGCGAAATCGCGCTGTGTACGCTGTCCGCATTCAACCTGGGTGCGATTGAAAGCCTGGACGATCTGGAAGAGCTGGCCACGCTGGCCGTACGTGCGCTCGACGCCCTGCTGGATTATCAGGATTACCCGATCAAAGCCGCTCACCGTGGCGCGATGGGCCGCCGTACCCTGGGTATCGGCGTGATCAACTTCGCCTATTACCTGGCGAAGAACGGCGTACGCTATTCCGACGGCAGCGCCAACAACCTGACCCACAGAACCTTCGAAGCGATCCAGTACTACCTGCTGAAGGCCTCGAACCGTCTGGCTCAGGAGCAAGGGGCTTGCCCGTGGTTCAATGAAACCACCTATGCGCAAGGCATCTTGCCAATCGATACTTACAAGAAAGATTTAGACGCGATCTGTAACGAACCGCTGCATTACGACTGGGAAAGCCTGCGTAAAGAGATCAAAGAGACCGGCCTGCGCAACTCAACGCTGTCTGCCTTGATGCCGTCGGAAACTTCGTCGCAGATCTCCAATGCCACCAACGGCATTGAGCCACCGCGCGGCCATATCAGTATCAAAGCGTCCAAAGACGGTATTCTGCGCCAGGTCGTTCCTGAGTATGAGCGTCTGAAAAACGACTACGAACTGCTGTGGGAATTACCGAATAACGACGGTTACCTGCAACTGGTTGGCCTGATGCAGAAATTTATCGATCAGTCGATCTCGGCAAACACCAACTATGACCCAACCCGTTTCCCGGGTGGCAAGGTGCCGATGAAGCAGTTGTTGAAAGACCTGCTCACCACCTACAAGTTCGGTGTCAAAACGCTGTATTATCAGAACACCCGCGACGGTGCAGATGATATCCAGGAAGACATGCAGCCTGCTCAGGGCGGCGATGACGACTGTGAAGGCGGCGCCTGCAAGATCTAACGTTTGATACAGCGGGCCGGAACTCTTCCGGCCCCTTTACTTTTCAGCTCGGCACTAATGGATCCAAGCTCATGGCTTACACTACTTTTTCTCAAAACAAAAACAACCAGTTGCTTGAGCCGATGTTCTTCGGCCAGTCGGTCAACGTGGCGCGTTTCGACCAGCAAAAACATGAAATCTTCGAAAAGCTGATCGAAAAGCAGCTCTCCTTCTTCTGGCGTCCGGAAGAGGTTGACGTCGCGCGCGATCGTATCGACTATCAAGCGCTGCCGGAACACGAGAAGCACATCTTCATCAGCAACCTGAAGTATCAGACGCTGCTGGATTCCATCCAGGGCCGTAGCCCTAACGTGGCGTTTCTGCCGCTGATCTCCATTCCGGAGCTGGAAACCTGGATCGAAACCTGGTCATTCTCAGAGACCATTCACTCGCGTTCCTACACCCATATCATTCGTAACATCGTTAACGATCCGTCGGTGGTGTTTGACGATATCGTCACCAACGAGGAGATCCTCAAGCGGGCAAAAGATATCTCCGGCTACTACGACGATCTGATCGAAATGACCAGTTACTATCATCTGCTCGGTGAAGGTACGCACCAGGTCAATGGTAAAACGGTGACCGTTAACCTGCGCGCCATCAAAAGGCAGCTGTATCTGTGCCTGATGAGCGTCAACGCGCTGGAGGCCATTCGTTTCTACGTTAGCTTTGCCTGTTCGTTTGCTTTCGCCGAGCGTGAGCTGATGGAAGGCAACGCCAAAATCATCAAGCTGATCGCCCGCGACGAAGCCCTGCACCTGACCGGTACGCAACATATCCTGAATCTGATGCGCTCAGGTGCCGATGACCCAGAGATGGCCGAAATCGCCATGGAATGCCAGCAAGAGTGCTATGACCTGTTCGTCCTGGCGGCACAGCAGGAGAAAGAGTGGGCCGAGTATCTGTTCCGCGACGGCTCCATGATTGGCCTGAACAAAGACATCCTGTGCCAGTATGTGGAATACATTACCAATATCCGCATGCAGGCCGTTGGCCTGGGCTCACCGTTCCCTACCCGCTCCAACCCAATCCCATGGATCAACGCCTGGCTGGTGTCGGATAACGTGCAGGTGGCTCCGCAGGAAGTGGAAGTCAGCTCTTACCTGGTCGGCCAGATTGACTCTGAAGTCAACGCCGACGACCTGAGTGATTTCGAGCTGTAAGTGGCTGCACCAACCATCACGCTGCGTGCCACCGGTACGCAGCTCTCCTGCCCCGAAGGTGAGAAATGCCTGCTCGACGTGCTGGAACTGCATGAGGTGGAGGTGGAATACCAATGCCGCTCCGGCTATTGCGGTGCCTGCCGAGTGAAATTACTGAAGGGTGAGGTCGCTTACCACCAGCAGCCGTTGGCATTTATCAATCATGGCGAGATCCTGCCCTGCTGCTGCATGCCCGCCATGGATATCGAGCTGGAAATCTAACTCAATAAAATAATCATCAAACACTGAATACCCTAAGAATTTCAAGTTGCAGCTAGGCGGCAAGGGGGTAAACACCCGCAGCCAACAACGCTGCAGCTTGAAAGGCGACCGGTATCAATGCCCAACACGAAGAGTCTCAAACACCCGCAAAGCGTGTAACAAGCGAATACCCCTTATATTGTTATGATCCATAAGGGATATCTCACCGCCATGAACGAGTTTCTACTCGATAATTTCCACAATTTCCAGCCAGCCGTTTTTGCCGCAAACCTGGCCGCCATTCAGCCAACGGCGCAGCATATCCAGCGCCAGCATCGCGACCGACTCCTGGCGTAAACGCAGGCCATGACGTGAAGCACGATAGCTCACCGTCTGGCCAATACCGCCTTTTGGCGTATGCAGGGCAACACTGACACGATCCCCTGCCATGGCGCTAACCGCCAACGCCAACTGCGCACCGGTGAGCTGCGCCAAAGACTGGGCACGCGCCAGCACTGTTGCCAATGCCTCGGAGCAATGCGCAGGTAGCAGTTCGCCACCGGCCAGCGGGGCAGCTTCGCTCTGCAACTGCAGGTTGATTAGGCCGGCGGTAAATTGCTCGCTCAGCGCCAGCGTCAAGTTCTGCTGCTGTAAGCGTTGCGTCAGCTCTGCCGGTAGCCCAGCCGTTCCTTCAAAAATCGTATTGTCACCCGCAACCTGCCGCACTCGCTGCCAGGCTTGTTCCATCGCGGCACGCTGAACCTGTGGGCCAGTCAACTTCAATTCAATAATCGGACTGGAAGAGCGATAGCCCAGTACGACGCCCGTCGGCAAAGGCATGCCGTCCAGTTCAGCGGCCAAGTCGCTTTCCGAAGTCCCGAAGGTGGTAAGGCGAAGGCACAATGGCGGCTCAGGCAGAGTAAAGCTCTGTCGCAGACGTGGCAGGATCTGCTCTTCTACCATCACTTTAAATTCGGAAGGCACGCCCGGCGTAAAGAACATCCGGCACTTATTCAGCGTTAAGGTGAAGCCGCAGGCGGTACCTACACGGTTATCCAGCATTTCCGCATTAGCCGGGATCTGCGCCTGTTTACGGTTTGAAGCCGCCATTGGGCGGCCACGTTCCGCAAAGTAGGCCTCCATACGGGCGATCCATTCAGGATGTTCGACCAATTCGGTATCACAAGCCTTGGCCGCTGCCAACGCACTGAGATCGTCGCTGGTTGGCCCCAGACCGCCGTTGACGATCAGCACGTCGGCAATATGGCTACGCTCCTGCAGGATTTCGATCAGCGAAGAAAGGCTATCCCCCACCGTTTCGCGCCCGCTCATCGGTAAGCCTTGCTGGAACAGGTAATCTGCCAGCCAGGCGGCGTTGGTATCAATAATTTGCCCATGCAGCACCTCATCACCGGTACTGAGCATCTCCACCCTTAACATTGATCTCTCCCTTATGTTCAGATCCCTCCACTATAGAAGCCCGTAAACAACTTTTCACTACGCAGCGAACGATATTGCTGTCTAAAGGCATTTTTTATTACCGCCGCCCTCCCACTCACAACCGTAAATTTAAATGTACACCAGACGTAACGTCGGTTTGACACAAAATCGGCAATCAACTATTCTGCCGCACTAAAAATAGGCCCCCTAAAACGCCTATAAATCATCCAATAGCAGAGAAAAACGTGAAGAATCGTACGCTGGGCAGTGTTTTTATCGTGGCAGGCACCACCATTGGTGCGGGGATGCTGGCTATGCCCCTGGCGGCAGCGGGCGTAGGTTTTGGCGTAACGCTGGCATTGCTGGTCGGGCTGTGGTTATTGATGTGCTATACCGCGCTGTTGCTGGTCGAAGTTTATCAGCATGAGCAGGCGGACACCGGCCTGGGAACGCTGGCCAAACGCTATCTGGGCGGTGGTGGCCAGTGGCTTACCAGTTTCAGCATGATGTTCTTGATGTATGCGCTGACCGCTGCCTATATCAGCGGCGCTGGCGAACTGCTGGCTGTCAGCATCAGCCAGTGGACTTCTCAGGACTTCCCGACTTACCTCGGCGTACTGCTGTTCACCTTGGTCGCAGGGGGGATCGTCTGCATCGGCACCCATTCGGTAGATCTGTTCAACCGTATTCTGTTTACCGCCAAGTCAATTTTCCTGATCGTCATGCTAGGTCTGATGATGCCGCACATCCAGCAAACCAACCTGCTGACGCTCCCGCTGGAACAGGGGCTGGCGCTCTCGGCAATCCCAGTGATCTTCACTTCGTTTGGTTTCCACGGCAGCGTACCCAGCATCGTCAACTATATGGGCGGTAACATCCGCAAGCTGCGTTGGATCTTCATCATCGGCAGTGCCATCCCGTTAGTGGCTTATATCTTCTGGCAGTTGGCGACGCTGGGCAGCATCAGTTCCACCACCTTTGTCGGTATTCTGGCACAACAGGCCGGGTTGAACGGTTTACTGCAAGCGGTACGCGACGTGGTCGCCTCGCCTCATGTCGAGCTGGCGGTACACCTGTTTGCCGATTTGGCACTGGCAACGTCGTTCCTGGGGGTTTCGCTCGGGTTGTTCGACTTCCTGGCCGATCTGTTCAAACGCCGGGATAACGTGCGGGGCCGCTTGCAGACCGGTGCCATCACCTTCCTGCCGCCATTGGCATTCGCCCTGTTCTATCCGCGCGGTTTTGTGCTGGCACTCGGGTTCGCGGCAATCGCGCTGTCCGTGCTTGCTCTGTTGCTGCCTTCATTGCTGGTCTGGAAAACTCGTCGTCGGCATCAGGCCAGCTATCGAGTCTGGGGCGGGACACCAGCGTTGGCGTTGGTGTTTGTCTGTGGGGTGGCAGTGATCGCCATTCAGATCAGCATCGCCAGCGGTCTGTTACCGGCCATCGGCTAACATAAAAAAATGGGCGCAGCCTATGCGGCGCCCGTTGAAAATCAGGCAGGATTAGAAGCCCACGCCCACGCCAATATAAGGGCCATCGGCTATCGCGTTGTCGCGGTTGCCGTCTTTACCTTCGATGTTGATGTAACGATAACCGACATCCACATTGAACGGACGAACGTTTAAGCGCACCCCGCCATTGGCCTCGTTATAAGCTTTTGCCCCGCTGGTCAAAGACTCCGGCGCAAAATAGCCTTCACCATACAGGCTGAGATAGCGGTTGAGCTCCCATTGCAGACCGCCTCCTAATGCCAATGCTCCGCCATTTTTGCCATCTTCCGGGCTAAGATAAATGGCCTTGCCGCCCACGGTAGCCGTCAAAGGCCCAACCGGCAGGCCGAAGCTCAATCCCAGGCTACCAATGTCACCATCATGATCGCTACGGATCCAGTTGCCGCTGATCCCCAAGCCCGCCGTTGTGCCCCCCAAGCCTACACCAAGGTTGGTGTAATGTTCCCCTGCCTCACCGCTCACGCTGATCGCATTGGCAGAGCCAGCCACAAACAGCAAACCTGCTGCGCACGCGACTAAAGTTTTGTTCATTATTGATCCTTTTCATTCTTCATCATCAAGGAGTGATGATGTCTATCACCGCAAAAAACACACGGGTCAGTGTAACCGAGTTGTCATCAATTCCCGGCTAATTTAAAGCAATAAACTGTTAATTTTTCAATAAACTGTAAATAAATAACCATCCGTCACCGCCAAAATTGCAACGATAAGTGCTGCCTATTTGCCGAGGAGTGCGAATGAGTCTACAACTAGTAGTGTCTTTGATGGAGGTCAGCAGGGCAGGCCTTTTCATTAGTTAACATGATGAAGATCTACAGCACCCGAAACTGAGCTATCAACTTAACTGCAACAGAGTAAGGAGCAATTGATGAGCAAGAAAGGATTAACTACCGCGGCTGGCGCGCCCGTTGTTGATAATAATAACGTGATCACCGCCGGTAAGCGCGGTCCGATGCTACTTCAAGACGTTTGGTTCCTGGAAAAACTGGCCCACTTTGACCGAGAGGTGATCCCAGAGCGTCGTATGCATGCCAAGGGGTCCGGAGCTTACGGCACCTTTACCGTCACCCACGATATAACCCAGTACACCCGCGCAAAAATCTTCTCTGAGGTTGGTAAGCAAACCGAGATGTTCGTCCGCTTCTCTACCGTTGCCGGTGAGCGCGGGGCTGCCGACGCCGAACGTGATATCCGTGGCTTTGCCATGAAGTTCTATACCGAGGAAGGTAACTGGGATCTGGTCGGTAATGATACCCCGGTGTTCTACCTGCGCGATCCACTGAAATTCCCTGATCTGAACCACGTGGTAAAACGAGATCCGCACACCAACCTGCGCAATCCGGTGTACAAATGGGACTTCTTCTCCCATCTGCCTGAATCACTGCACCAGTTGACCATCGATTTCAGCGACCGTGGCCTGCCTAAATCCTACCGTCATATGCACGGTTTCGGCAGCCACACCTTCAGCTTTATCAATGCCAATAACGAGCGTTTCTGGGTCAAGTTCCACTTCCGCTGTGAGCAAGGCATTGAAAACCTGATGGACGATGAAGCAGAAGCCATCATCGCCAAAGATCGTGAAAGTTCGCAGCGCGATCTGTTCGACTCCATCAAGAACGGTGACTTCCCACGCTGGAAACTGCAAATCCAGATCATGCCAGAGCATGAAGCGTCACAAACCCCGTATAACCCGTTTGACCTGACCAAAGTCTGGCCGCACGGTGACTATCCGCTGATCGATGTCGGCTTCTTCGAGCTGAACCGCAACCCGGATAACTACTTCTCAGAAGTGGAACAAGTGGCCATGAACCCAGCCAACGTGGTGCCTGGCGTCAGCTTCTCACCGGATAAAATGTTGCAGGGCCGTCTGTTCTCCTATGGCGATGCGCACCGCTACCGCCTGGGCGTCAACCATCACCAAATCCCGGTCAACGGTGCCAAATGCCCGTTCCATAACTATCACCGCGACGGGGCGATGCGGGTGGATGGTAACAGCGGCAACGGCGCAACCTATGAGCCAAACAGCTTTGGGGTGTTCCAGGAGCAGCCAGATTTCAGCGAACCACCATTGAGCATCGAAGGTGCCGCCGATCACTGGAATCATCGTGAAGACGACGATTACTACAGCCAACCGCGCGCGCTGTTCAATCTGCTGAGTGCCGAGGAGCACCAACGTATGTTCACCCGTATCGCCGGTGAGCTGTCGCAGGTGCCAGAACAGATCCAACGCCGTCAGGTTGAGCTGTTCACCAAGGTACATCCTGATTACGGCAGCGGCGTTGCCAAGGCCCTGGGCCTGAAATAATCGGTTACACCAATAGCAAGGCCGCCCTCGGGCGGCCTTTTTTGCAACGCTACAGATTATGCCTGCAGTTGGCTACTCGCCCACTGTTGTAGACGACGGCGCGAAATCTTGATGCCGCCGTTTTTTAGCTCGTCGGGCAACGCCAATGCGGCAATCGGCCGCTGGAAGTTCGCCAGCCGGTCCTGCGCCCAAAGCATTAACCCCTCCAGCGTCAACTCGCCTTCCAGATCGACCACCGCTACCGGCCGTTGGCCAAACTCTGCATCGTCAATCGGCACGATAAACACCTGCAACACCTGTGGATGCGCGGCAAACACACGTTCCACATCTTCCGGCTGAACGCCTTCCCCGCCGCTGAAGAACAGGTTATCCAGCCGGCCAATAATACGCAGTTCACCCTGCTCCATCGCGCCACGATCGCGGGTATGGAACCATCCTTGCTCGTCGGTAATGGGCACTAGCTCGCCCCGCAACCAATAACCCAGCGCCAAGCTGGTGGAGCGGATCCAGACCTCCTGATCCACCAGGCGTATTTCACGGCCTGGTAAAGGTGCCCCAACGCCGGGCAGCTCGTCGGCACGCTTGGCGCAAACCGTTGAAGCCAGCTCCGTCAAACCATAGCCGCACCAGCAGTGGATCCCTACCGCCTCGGCCTGCTGGGTGAGTGACACCGGGATCATCGCCCCGCCGAGCAGCACTTCTTTTAGCGCATGCTTGGCCATCGGTTCAGACAGCAAGCGCCAAAGTTGAGTTGGCACCAGCGAAGCATGGGTACATCCCGCCAACGCATCGGCCAAGGGTTGCATTTCACGCACCACAAGCTGTGCACCCACCGCCAGCCAGCGCCAGATAATGCCCTGACCAGACACGTGAAACAGCGGCAGCGAGAGCAGCCAGCTGTCCTGCGGCTGAAACTCCAGCAGTTGCAACACGCCATCGGCACTGGCAAGGTGGCCGGCATAACTATGGGCGGCGGCTTTTGGCAAGCCACTGGAGCCGGAAGTCAGCGTCAACGTCGCCAGTCTTTGTTCATCCCACGGTAACAACCGCAAGTGGCACTCATCAACGCCCGGCGGCGACAAGACGATCGCGCCAGGGGGCAACTCAGGCAAGCCATCCGGGCTGAAAGCAAAGTCGATATCCAGATCCGGCAGCAGAGCCGCCAGCATCGGCGCAGGCAGCGTCGGATTGAGCGGCAGCAGGCGCGCACCGCACTGCAAAAGCGCCAGATAGGCTAACAGCAGCGGATAGCTGTTTTTCCCACACAGCAGCACACCGCTACCGGGTAACACGCCCTGGCGCTGAAAGTCGGCAGCTAACACTTCCACCTGCCGTTGCAGCATTAACCAACTGACCGGCTGTTGTTCAAAGATGACCGCGGTCGCCTGCGGGCGCTGTTTGGCCCAATGCCGCCACGGCCAATCACTCAACTGCGCCATACACACTCCAAGGTATCAATGCCTAATAGCGGCAAGGTGCTCTCTGGCCAGTTGCGTATCAACTGGGCTTGCATCAGGTTCAACGTATCCAAACCTGGCACCGTGTGCGGCGTCAGCCAATGCGCAATGCGCGCCAGTTGTGTCAACCCCAGACTGGACTCAATGCTGGAACTGATCACCGCCACCAATCCGGCCTGATGCGCCTGCATCACCAGTTCACGGCAGCGGGCCAGGCTACCCACCAAGGTCGGCTTGATCACAATCGCTGCCACGCCCGGCTCGGCCTGCACGACAAAATCGGCTTCACGCACGCTTTCATCCCAGGCGATGGCAATCCCGGTTGCCTGAGCAAACTCACGGGATTCGTCACGGGTTTTGCAGGGCTCTTCCAGAAACGCGATGCGATCGCGCCACGCTGGGTTAACGTATTTGGCAAAACCGTCCGCTTTGGCACGACTCCAACTGCGGTTGGCATCCAGCCGTAGCTTGAGATCGGGCAAGGCTTCCAGCAATACGTTGACGACCATGCCATCCCGTACCGCCTCATACAGCCCCACCTTGACCTTGGCCACTTTCTCCCCCGGCAGCGCAGCCAACAGATCGAACAGCTCGTCGGGATCGCCGGTGCACAGCGGTGCCTTGCGGTAGTCGGCCTGCGTTGGCAATTGCCCGGCCAGCTCTGCCAAGGCACAGCTGGTGCCGAAAGCCACCGACGGCCACTCGCTTTCCACAGGCAGTTCACCCGCAACCCAAGCCTGCACCCAGGCCAAGGTAGCCTGCTGCGCCTGGTCGAGCGTCTCTTGGCTGAACTCCGGTAAGGGAGCTATTTCCCCCCACCCTTGCTGCCCATCCTGCTGCAGATGGATCAGTAAGCCATCTCGGGTTTTCAGCCGCTGGTTGCGCAGCACCACGCCCGCCTCCATCGGCAGGCTATAGCGATAGATCGCAGCAACACGGGTTAGTGCCGTCATTACGGGTTACGCTTGAATTTGCTGAAGTCAGGCTGGCGTTTTTCGATAAATGCGTTGCGCCCTTCCTGGCCTTCATCGGTCATATAGAACAACATGGTGGCGTTACCCGCCAGCTCTTGCAGCCCGGCCTGGCCATCGCAGTCGGCGTTCAGTGCGGCTTTCAGGCAGCGCAAGGCCATTGGGCTGTTCTGCAACATTTCACGGCACCAGCGCACGGTCTCTTTTTCCAGATCGGCCAACGGCACCACGGTGTTGACCAGGCCCATCTCCAGCGCCGCAGCGGCGTCGTATTGGCGGCACAGGAACCAGATCTCACGGGCCTTCTTCTGGCCGACGATACGCGCCATGTAGGAAGCGCCCCAGCCGCCGTCAAAGGAGCCGACTTTCGGCCCAGTCTGGCCAAAGATGGCGTTATCGGCCGCAATAGTCAGATCGCACATCATATGCAGCACGTGACCGCCGCCGATGGAATATCCGGCCACCATCGCCACCACCGGCTTAGGGCAGGTGCGGATCTGACGTTGGAAGTCCAGCACGTTCAGGTGGTGCACGCCGCTGTCATCACGATAGCCGCCGTAGTCACCGCGCACTTTCTGATCGCCACCGGAACAAAAGGCTTTATCCCCGGCACCGGTAAGAATGATGGTGCCGATGCCGTCGTCATAGCGCGCGTTCGACATCGCCTCGATCATTTCCTTCACCGTGTGCGGGCGGAAGGCGTTACGCACCTGCGGGCGGTTGATGGTAATTTTGGCAATGCCATCGCTGGACTTGTGATACAGGATGTCTTCGAAATCACCCGAGCAGTCCTGCCAGTCGATCGCGGCGTACAGTTGTTCTTCATTGGGATACAGCATGTTTGGTTCCTTTTTTTGCAAGAAATGCATCGAGCGCGGCGGCAAAATCTGCCGGATTGGCCAGATGAGCGTTATGACCCGCTTCTGGCACGGTTTGCAATGGCAAACCGGCATCACGCGCCAACGCCTGAAACTTGTGATCGTCGGCACCGCATAACACCATCACTGGCAGTGCCAACTGTTGTAATTGTGGCACCAGCCAAGGTTGGCGCCCAAGAGACGTCGCCTCCAGCATATCGGCGATGGCCGGGCCATGGTTGTCGGCACGGGCGGCGATCAGCGCCTCGCGGTGTACCGGGCTGAGGTTGGCAAAAACCGGTTGTAAATACCAATCGGCCAACACCTTTCTGATCCGCTCCGTGCGGAAACGCTTCGCCCAGGCGGCATCGTGGGCACGCCGCTGGGCACGTAAATCTTCGTTCTCCAGCCCTGGATTACCGCCCTCGATCACAATGCCTTGCAGCCCTTGCGCTTCGCCGCAGCAAGCATGGTACATGGCAATGCGCCCACCGAGTGAATAGCCCACCAGCCAGTAACGCTCAATATTATGCTGTTGCAGCGTGGCGGTGATTTGCCTGCTGACGTCGGCAAAGTCGAGGCAGGATTGATCGGCAGAATCACCATGACCGGGTAAATCAATTGCCAGCGAGGGCCACTGTTCACAGCGCGAGGCGATCACCCGCCACTCATTGTTGTTTCCCAGCAAGCCATGCAGCCAGATCAGCCAAGGGCGTTGGCTTTCGCCTTGTTGTAACACGCGGGAAGCCAGCATCAGTTTGCCCCCATTTTTTGCACCAGATGTTGCAGAGTTTCTGCTCCATCGCTCGGCGGCACCTGCAACTCAATCAGCGTGGCTCCGCTGTGACGCCAGGCCTTTTCCACTGCCTGCTGCAACTGTCCCCAGTTTTCCGGGCAGGCATAATCAAGCTGGAACATGGCTGCCGCCTGGCTGAACTCCACATCCTGCGGCATACAGTAAAACCGCTGGCGCTCAGGTTCCGGCGTTGGCAACAGCGAGAAAATCTGCCCGCCATTGTTATTCACCACGATCAGCACCGTGGGTGCCGAACATTGGCGCAACAGTGCCAGAGCGTTCAAATCGTATAGCGCGGAGAGATCGCCTACCACGGCCAACGTCGGCTTGGCGGTAGCACGCTGGACCCCAGCCGTGGTGGAGATTAAGCCGTCGATACCGCTGGCCCCACGGTTGCTGAACACCGGATAGCCAGCAGGCAACTGGGTTAAGGCATCGATCAGGCGCACAATCAGGCTATTGCCGAGAAACAGCTGGCCGTTCTCCGGCAACAGCTCAGGCAGGCGATGGGCCAGTTGAGCCTCACCAAACCGGTTAACCAGGTATTGCGACGTCGCATCAAGGGCATCATCCGCCAACGCGGACAGATCGCCAGCCCAAGGTGAGCGAGGCTGCGCCGGATGCAGATCGAGCCACTCGCCAACAGTAGAACGAATACGGCGGCCACGATGATGCGCAGGATCGAGACGCCCAGGCAGATCGTCAATCAGCCAGAACTCCTCCGGCTGGCAGCGCTCCTGCCACTGCAACAGGCGTTTTCCCGTTAGACTGCTGCCAAACTGCACCACCAACTGCGCGCTTGCCAACAGATCGCGAGCCTGGGGGTTAGCCAGCCATAAGTCGGCACAGGGCAACGGTTGCCCCGTTTGCGAAAGGGCATCGCCGATCAACGGCCAACCAAGCATGCCCGCCCATTCAGCCAGTTGCACGCCCTCTTCCGCCCCCATCCTGCCAGCGATAATCACGCCGCGCTTCTGCCGCCAGAAAAACCAGTCAGGCTGCTTAATAACCTGATGGGGATCCATTTCACGCAGCCAAGGGTGCGTATCCTGCCACCAGTCCCCTAACTCTGCCGACCACTGCTCATACAGCTGTTCATCTCCGCCATATAACGGCTCCGCAAACGGGCAGTTGATATGCAGGGCACCCTGCCGTAGGCGCGCCATCGCGCTGTCCAAGGTAGATACCAACCAGCGAGCCGGAATATCCGGGCTTGGGCGTGGCAAATCGATGTTCAAGGTGGGGTGGCTCGAGTAGAGGCCGTTTTGGCGGATCGCCTGATTGGCGCCGCAGTTAATCAATTCCGGCGGACGATCGGCGGTGAGAAACACCAGCCGCTCCCCGGTTAGCCCAGCTTCGATCAGGGCAGGATAAAGATTTGCTGCCGCGGTACCCGAGGTGACGATCACCGCCACTGGCTCACGCGTGGCCTTTGCCAGGCCGAGCGCTAAATGGCCCAGGCCCCGCTCATCGAAATGAGTATGACAGACAAAAGCGCGGTTCGCGGCAGCGGCCAACGTAAGAGGCGTGGAGCGCGATCCCGGAGCGATACAGACATGCCGCACTCCATGGCGGACCAGCGTTTCCAGCAACAACGCCGCCCACCGGCGATTAAAAACACTTGTCGACATATTTCGCTCATCAGTAGTAAACAGAGGTTACGCGCCGAAGCCTACCCAAAGGAGGTAGCGAACCGGGGATCATAACTCTGAATTATATAAGTAATTATCTTTACGGCTTTTGCGCTGGCGCAAAAACGCCGTATTTCCCTGTGGCAGGGGGCCTGCAATAAATCAATTTCGACCCACCCATGCCAAATAGCGCCCCAAAATAGAACAAAAAAGAAACATATAAGACACAACAAGTTTACACACGAAGATCGGCCTGCTCAATGCGCCTGCCCAGAATGTTCTGACTGCAACAGAGTGCGTAAGCCCGCCGCCTTGTTTTCGATCTCTTGCCACTCCTGCGCCGGATCGGAACCGGCCACAATCCCCGCACCGGCATACAGCTCAACCCGAGCATCCTCGATCTGGCAGGAACGCAGCGCAACGCAGAACTCAGCCTGTGCCGCAGAAAGATAACCCGCAGAGCCGGCATACCAACCGCGGGAAAAAGGCTCATGCTGGCGGATAAACTCACGCGAGGCCTGGCGCGGCAACCCGGCCACCGCAGCCGTCGGCTGCAGTCTTTGCAGGCAATCGGCATCATCACCCTGGTTCAGTTGCCCTTCAATACGCCGCCGCAGATGCTGTACCTTGCGCAACCGCACCACTTCTGGTGGCAACACATCGACCGCTCTGGCACCGCCTTGCAAACGCTGGCAGATATCATCGACCACCAGCAGGTTTTCCTGTTGGTTCTTGCTGTCTTGCAGCAACCACTGGGCCAGTGCCTGGGCCTGCCGCTCATCGGGATGGTTGGCAACCGTGCCCGCCAACGCTTCGGTCAGCAAATGTTTTCCCTCACGCAGGTACAATCTTTCCGGGCTGGAGCCAAGAAATGCGGAATGTGCATCAAAGCGCAGCATAAAGTGGTAGCATTGGTGATTCACCCTGCGGCTGGCGGCCATCATCGCAGGGGCAAACAACGGACTCTCCAGCGTCAACACTGAGCTGCGCGCCAAGACCACCTTATCCATCTGCTGCCGATTTATCGCCTTCAGCGCATCGCGCAGCATGATTTCCCACCCGGAACGTTCCGGCTGATGCTGCACCGACAGCACTTTCACCTGTAAATTCTCGATCGGTTTGATCACCAGCAGATTTTCAAGCCAGGCAAGCGCCGCTTGGGCATCATCACTCAATGCCTCTTCAGAAAACAGGTTTAGCGTCAGTTCACATTTGCCTTGGCGATTAAGAATTTCCAGGCGCGGCAAAAACAGCTGGGCGTCACCGTCAAAGGCTGTCAGCCCCCATAAACGGGCCGCAGGATAGGCATTCACGAATGCCTGCGCCATCGAAGGGTGTGAAAACTGCCGCAAAGCGCCGCACACCGCCGCCTCCTGCCGCCCTTCGCGATGACGCCAGTAGAATTGAGGGAACAGCACCTGCGCCGCCAGCCACTCCAGCAGCACATCGCTCAGATGGCCGGGAACCACCAGCGTAAGCTGCCGAAATCCGGCTTCACGGGGAAAGCCGTGCCCAAGCTGCTGACGTAGCCGCCGCAGCAATCCCGAAAGTTGTTCCACTACCACCTCATTAACCAAACGCTATGTGGGGAATTATACGGTAAATCAACCCTCACGGGCGGAAAAAAAGCGCTTATTAACCCATACCTTCCGCCGCTAATTATTTATTAAAATTGAAGTTTAAGATTAAAAAACGACCACACGCGCGCGACGGAACTATACTTAGAAGTCATGTTCCTGCCGCAGTGAAATCTTGTCATATCAAATCGATAGTTAAATCAAGATGTTCACAGCCTCCCAACGGTATTAACCCGCTGTCCTTTGGGTCAGATGTAAGGAGCTTTTTGCGTGAAAGAAATACTTATCAATTGGTTAAAGAAGCAGCGTCGCCGTCCCAAAGTGGCCCGGTTGCCCTTACGGCATAATCGGGCTACTGCAGAAACCCCTCCCGCCAGCAACATCAAGGCAGAGCTGTTTTCGGTCGATCAAATGGAACGCTACGGCCAGCGCCTGGCACGCTCCCATAAACTGGCAACCCATAAAACGCCCTACTATTTGCTCAAACGTCTCGATAACAACGAGCGGGTATTGACGGACAGTTGCCGCAGGTTGAGCAACGATAAGAAAAACACTATGACCCCGGCGGGCGACTGGCTGCTGGATAATTTTTATCTTATCGAGGAGCAGATCCGCGTCGTTCGGCACCATCTGCCGAAAACCTTCGGGCGTGGGCTGCCACAGTTAGCCGCCCCGCACAATTGCCCACGAATTTTCGATATCGCCACCGAAGCTATTGCTCACGGCGACGGGCGATGGGATGCCGAGAGCCTGACGCGCTATATTGCTGCCTACCAAAAAGAGGCCAATCTGACCCTGGGTGAGCTTTGGGCGTTGCCGGGCATGCTGAGGCTGGCGCTGATTGAGAACCTGCGCCGCGTGGCGGTAGAAGTGGCCCAGGCGCAAGAAGAGCGTAGCCTGGCCGATAGTTGGGTGACCAAAATGCTGGAGTCGGCGGAAAACGATCCGGCCAATCTGATCATTGTCATTGCCGATATGGCACGCTCCAACCCGCCCCGCACCAGCGCCTTCGTAGCAGAACTGGTGCGTCGTCTTCAGGGGCACGGGACCATGCTGGCGCTACCGCTGACCTGGGTTGAGCAACGACTGGCCGAAGTCAGCCTGACCTCCGATGAGCTTATCCATCGTTTCAACCAACAACTTGCAGTCAGCCAACTTTCCGTCAGCAACAGTATCGCTGGCCTGCGGCAACTGAGTGAAATGGATTGGGCGGAATTTGTTGAGACCATGAGCAAGGTCGATCAGACGCTGCGCGAAGACCCAACCGGGATTTATCCTTTAATGCATTTCGATACCCGAGACAACTATCGTCATGTGATCGAGAGGCTGGCTCGCCACTGTTCTTATAACGAGGTTGAAGTAGCGCAACACGCACTGAATATGGCACGGATCGCCGCCGAAGATCCCCGCAACGATCCACGTACTCATCACATCGGCTATTACCTGATTGACCATGGGCGCACGCAGTTAGAACAACAGCTCGACGTTCGGCTTAGCCGTATTACGCGCATCCGCCAGGCGCTCAGCCAATCCCCACTGCTTTCCTGGCTGGGCAGCATCAGCCTGCTCACAACGGCCTGCTGGGCCTTGCTGTTACGCCATGCCCACCAAACCGGGCTCACCTGGGGATTGTTGATCTTGCTGTTCCCCTTGGGGATGGTGCTCGCTCAGTTCGTCATTAGTCTGCTCAGTGAGATCACCACCCGTAGCCGTTCTCCGCAGCCGCTGCCAAGGCTGGATTTTTCCTGTGGTATCCCGGCAGAGTTCCGCACGCTGGTTGCCATTCCTACGCTGATAAGCAGCAAGCCGGGCATTGACCAGTTGATCAACACGCTGGAGGTTTGCTACCTGGGCAATGCCATGAAGCACCTGCATTTTGCCCTGCTCACCGACTTTAATGACTCGCCTCGACAACAACACCCCGACGATGCCGAACTGCTGGCCTATGCCAGCCAAAAGATGAGCGAGCTCAATGCGCAGTATGCCTGCGAAGGGCCAAGCCACTTTTTCCTGTTCCATCGCGATCGCCAATGGAATGAGAAACAGCAGAGCTGGATGGGGTTGGAGCGTAAACGTGGCAAGCTGAACGCGCTGAACGATTGGCTGCGCAACCGTGGCAATGCGTTTACCACCCAGATTGGCCAAGGGCTGGAGGTGCTGAAAAACGTCAAATACGTAATCACCCTGGACAGCGATACCGTGCTACCGCGTGAAACCGCACATCGGCTGATCGCCGCCATGGCCCATCCCCTGAATCAACCCCAGTATGATGCCAAGCTGCAACGGGTGGTGGAGGGTTATGCCATCCTGCAACCCCGCATGGCCGAAGAGATCCCCACTTATGGCCAGAGCCGTTACGCCGCCCTTTGCAGCAGTACGCCGGGCAACGATCCTTATACCCAGATGGCTTCAGATATCTATCAGGATCTGTTTGGCGAAGGCTCGTTTATCGGCAAAGGGATTTATGATGTTGACGTCTTCTCCCACAGCCTGAAGGGCACCTGCCCAGAAAACCTGGTGTTAAGCCACGATCTGCTGGAAGGTTGCTATGCCCGTTCCGGTTTATTGAGCGACGTCTTGCTCTATGAGCAGTATCCGAGCAACTATCTGGTCGATGTTGCCCGCCGCACCCGCTGGATCCGCGGCGATTGGCAGCTATTGAACTGGTTGCTGCCCCGGGTCACCACTGAAGACGGTTCGCGGGCCGCTAACCCATTAAGCCCTTTGTCACGCTGGAAACTGTTCGATAACCTACGCCGCAGCCTGGTAGCCCCCTGCTTCCTGTTGCTGCTGTTCTTTGGCTTAACCTGGCTATCGGATACCGCATACTGGTTGGCGGTGTTCGTCATTATTCTGCTGTTGCCCACGCTGCTGGCGCTGTTGCAGGATGTGGTGCGTAAGCCCCCGCGTCGGCCCGTTATTCAGCACTTACAGCTGGCACTGAAGGGTTCACTGCATCGGCTGTGTCAGATTGGTCTGCGTCTGGCCGAGCTACCTCATGAAGCCTGGTACAGCCTGAAGGCTATTGGCATCACCCTGTGGCGTTTGTTGATCAGCAAACGTAATCTGCAAGAGTGGACCAGCTTCGACCGATCCAAACACCATCTGACCGTCACGCTGGCGAATTTTTACCGCAACCTGTGGATCAACCCGTTTGCTGGCGTTTCATTGTTGCTGTTGGCCGCCTTTTCCAGTCCGATAGCGCTGTTAGCCGCTATCCCGCTAGCCGCCTTGTGGATCCTGTCACCGTACCTGCTTTATTCGCTCAGCCTGGAGCCACAGCGCAGCAAAACAGCCATCGACGATCGCCAGCGCCGCTTCCTACGCCAGAGCAGCCGCGAAACCTGGGAGTTTTTCGCTACCTTTGTCACCCAGCAGGAAAACTGGCTACCGCCGGATAACTACCAGGAAATTCCAGAGCCGGTAGTGGCGCACCGCACGTCACCCACCAATATCGGGCTGGCGTTGTTGGCCGACCTCACCGCCTATGATTTCGGCTATATCACCCTCAGTGCAGCCTTGCAGCGTATTACCCTGACGTTGAATACGCTCGATCGCATGGAGCATTATCGCGGTCACCTGTACAACTGGTACGACACGCGCACCCTGGAGCCCCTGAATCCACGTTATGTTTCAAGCGTGGATAGCGGTAATTTCGCGGGCCACCTGCTGACCCTCAGCTCTGGCCTGCCAGCATTGACTATGCAGCCAGTTATCGAACCAGCCCGCATTCTGGCCGGAGTGGAAGATACGTTGCTGATACTGGAGCAGCACTGGGGTAACGCCGCACCGAAAGGATTAACCAAGCTGCGTAAACACTGGGAACAGGCGCAAAACGCCCATCCGGCGGCACTACAGGCTGAACTCAATGAAATGCGTAACCACTGTAACGGATTGCAGGAACCTGCTCTGCAACAGGGCGACGAGGTCAAACGCTGGGCCGGTAACCTGCACCAGCAGCTCAACGATCTGTGCACCGAATGGGCATTATGGTTTAGCTGGCTGAGCGACAGCATGCCGGAGCTGGAACAAATCCCTAGCTTGCATTGGTTGGCCAACCCACCTGAACGGCTAACGCTGTCGACTGAACAGCAAACACAGTTGGATGCCGTGCAGCAGTTGGCAGCGGAACGCCTCGAACAGTTGGCGCAGTTGGCACGGCGCCTGACAGCAATGGCGCAAATGGACTTCAGCTTCCTGTATGACGAAGCCACCCATTTACTGACCGTCGGTTTCAACTGCGATCAAAACCGTGCCGACAGTGGTAAATACGATCTGCTGGCCTCGGAAATCCGCCTGACCAACTATGTAGCGATTGCCACCAACCAAATTCCGCAACGTAGCTGGTTTGCGTTAGGCAGGCTGTTTACGGTGATCGACAAGGAGCCAGCGCTGATGTCCTGGAGCGGCTCAATGTTTGAATACCTGATGCCGCAACTGGTGATGCCGGCCTATCCCGATACGTTGCTGGTGCAAATGTGCCGCTCTGCAGTCGAGCGGCAAATTGCCTGGGGCAAGGAGCGCGGTGTACCGTGGGGGATTTCCGAGTCCGGTTACTTCGGCTTTGACGCTTTGCAAAACTACCAGTATCACGCCTTTGGTGTGCCGGGGTTAGGGCTGCGGCGTGGGCTGGGTGACGACATGGTGATCGCCCCTTACGCCACCATGATGGCGCTGATTGTCGATCCGGACAGTGCCTGCAGCAACCTGGTGGAGCTGGAAAAAAACGGTGCCAAGGGCCGTTATGGCTTCTATGAAGCGCTGGACTACACCACTTCACGCCTCAGCCGGGGGCAGTTGTATGTCATCGTTCGTTCCTATATGGCTCACCACCAGGGGATGAGTTTCCTGGCGCTGTCACACCTGCTGCTGGATGCACCGATGGTGAAACGCTTTGCCAGTTACCCCGCCTTCCAGTCAACCCGCTTGCTGTTGCAGGAACGGGTGCCTGATGCGGTTGAGCTGTACAGCACCCGCCGCCACTTCGAAACCCATGACGGCGCGATTACACCGGCCAGCTTCGCCGCGCGTGAGTTCACCCGTGTGGATACACCGATCCCGGAAGTACAGCTGCTGTCGAATGCCAACTACCATCTGATGATCACCCAAACCGGCGGCAGCTACAGCCGCTGGCAAAATCTGGCGCTGACCCGCTGGCGTGAGGATGCCACCTGCGATAACTGGGGCGCATTCTGCTACCTGCGCGATCCGCAAACCGGTGAAGTGTGGAGCAATACCTGGCACCCTACCGGCGACACCGAGAAAGGCGGCTATCGCGCCGTCTTCAACGATGCCGGGGCAGAATTCCAACGCAAGCAGGGGCTGCTGTCGGTGAAAACCCAGGTGGTGATCTCCCCTGAGGACGACATCGAACTGCGGCGCTTAACCTTGGTGAACCGGGGCAAACAGCCGCGGACCATAGAGATCACCAGCTATGCTGAAGTGGTGCTGGCCCCGGCCAGCAACGATTTGGCCCACCCGGCGTTCAGTAATCTGTTTGTCCAAACCGAGCTGTTGCAGGAACAGGATGCCATTCTGTGCCATCGCCGCCCGCGTGAGCCGAAAGAAAAATCGCCGTGGTTGCTGCATATGATGTCGGTCCAAGGTTCCAGCAGCAAAACGTCCTTTGAAACCGACCGGGCCAAGTTTATCGGCCGTGGCCGCACGGCAGCCAACCCGCAGGCGCTATATCAGAATCAACCCCTGACCAATAGCGCTGGGCCGGTGATCGATCCGATCATCGCCATCCGTCAGCGGATCCGGCTGGAACCCAACGTGCCGCTGACGCTGGATATCTTCTACGGCGTGTGTGAAGACCGCGCCACCAGCCTGGCGATGTTGGAGAAGTACCGCGACCGCCATATGGCCGACCGTATTTTCGAACTCGCCTGGTCGCACAGTCAGGTGGTGTTGCGCCAGTTAAACGCCAACGAAGAAGACGCCAATCTGTTTAACCGCCTGGCCAGCGCGGTGGTGTTCCCGGCGCAGGAAATGCGTGCCGCCAGCAATGAAATCATCAATAACCGCCGCGGACAGTCCGGCCTGTGGGGCTATTCGATTTCCGGCGATCTGCCGATCGTGCTGCTGTCCGTCACCGACATTGAGAATATCGGGCTGGTGCAACAGCTCATTCAGGCACACAACTACTGGCGACTGAAAGGATTGCTGGTCGACCTGGTGATCCTCAATGAGGATTCCGGTGGTTACCGGCAAGATCTGCAAAATCGGATCATGGGGCTGATCGCCGCCGGGATGGAGTCTTCCCTGACGGACAAACCCGGAGGGATCTTCGTACGCTCCAGTGAACATATGTCACCGGAGGATCACACCTTGCTGCTGAGCGTAGCGCGGATCTATCTGGATGACCGCCGCGGTGGCCTGACGGAGCAACTCAACCAAAGGTTGCAACTGCCGCAAACGCTGCAACAGCCATTGGGGCCGCCGACTGCCTCCTCCAAACTGGCGACCATGGCCAATTTACCGCGTAATCTGCATTCACCGCAGTTGCCGATCATTGACAAGCTCCAGTTCTACAACGGGTTTGGCGGATTCTCGGAGGATGGTAGCGAATATGTGATCGCCATGAACGAAAGCAAGGTGACGCCGGCTCCGTGGTCAAACGTTATCGCCAACCCGATGTTCGGCTCGGTGATCTCTGAAAGCGGCCAAGCCTACACCTGGTATGAGAATGCGCATGAATACCGCCTGACGCCTTGGGATAACGATCCGGTCAGCGATCGCAGCGGCGAGGCTTTCTATCTGCGTGATGAAGAAAGTGGTCACGTCTGGTCACCAACGCCGCTGCCCGCCCGTGGGCGCGGCCATTACCTGACGCGTCACGGTTTTGGTTACAGCGTGTTTGAACACCGGGAAGGCGGTATCGACAGCCAGTTGACGATGCTGGTTGCCAAAGACGCCCCGGTAAAACTGTTCCTGCTGACGCTCACCAACACCTCTGGCCGTACGCGTAAGCTTTCGACTACCGGCTATGCCGAGCTGATCCTCGGTGATTTACGCCAGAAATCGGCCATGCACGTGGTCACCCGCGTAGCCACCCCGCCTGGCGGCTGTGGCATCCTCGCCACCAACCATTACACCAGCAGCGGATCGCCACGTACTGCGTTCTTCGGCGTTACCGGAGTCCATTGTTCGGTCACTGGCGATAGGCGGGAATTCATTGGCCGTAACGGTTCGTTGGCCGCTCCTGCCGTGCTTAAGCTGCGGCGGTTATCCGGCAAGACCGGTGCCGGGTTGGATCCCTGTGGCGCGGTGCAATCCGCCATCAGCATGATCGATGGCGATCAGCGCAGCTTTGTGTTTGTGCTTGGCCTGGGACAAGATGGCGACGAAGCCGAATCCCTGCTGCGCCAGTACCTCAACGAGGAGGCTTTGCAACACGAATTGCAGCAGGTCGATGCCCATTGGGACAAGATCCTCAACAAGGTGCAGATCGGTACGCCTCATCCAGCGGTTAACCTGCTGGCTAACGGCTGGTTGCTGTATCAAACCCTCTCCTGTCGCATTCACGCACGCAGCGGTTATTACCAGTCCGGCGGCGCATTTGGCTTCCGCGATCAGCTCCAGGATACCTTGGCCCTGACGCATGCCTTGCCTGAGCGGATGCGTGAGCAGATCCTGCTGTGTGCTTCGCGCCAGTTTGTTGAAGGCGACGTTCAGCACTGGTGGCATCCACCACAGGGCAACGGGGTGCGCACCCGCTGCTCCGATGATTACCTGTGGTTGCCGTTGGCGATTTGCCACTACCTCGACGCGACGGACGACTCATCGATCCTCGAAGAACAGGTGGGTTATCTGGAGGCCCGTATACTGGCACCAGGTGAGGAGTCTTCTTATGAACAGCCGGGCATCAGCCCGAAACAGGAAAGCCTGTATCTGCACGGGGCCAGGGCGCTGAAGCATGGCCTGACCTTTGGCGAGCATGGCTTGCCGCTAATGGGGGCCGGTGACTGGAACGACGGCATGAACATGGTGGGATTGGAAGGCAGAGGCGAGAGCGTTTGGCTGGGCTTCTTCCTGTTCTATATTCTGCAACGCTACGGCAAACTGGCCACCCACCGCGGCGATCTGGAGCTGGCGGAACTGTGCCGCGAGGAAGCAGAAAAACTGCGCGCCAACCTGCACAATAACGCCTGGGATGGCGAATGGTATCGCCGTGGTTACTTCGATAGCGGAGAACCCCTGGGTTCACACCAAGCGGCGGAATGCCGCATTGATGCCATAGCCCAGAGTTGGTCGATCCTTTCCGGTGCGGGTGACAAAGATCGCAGCGCACAGGCAATGCAATCTCTGGATAAGCACCTGGTGGACGACCAGGCCGGCATCATCAAACTGCTGACCCCACCTTTTGACGGCAACGGCCCGAACCCTGGCTACATCCGGGGTTACCTGCCCGGCGTGCGGGAAAACGGCGGTCAATACACTCACGGGGCGGTATGGGCGGTGATGGCGTTCGCCGAGATGGGCAATATCGAGCGCGCCTGGGAATTGATGGCGCTGATTAACCCCATCAACCACAGCCTGGATAGCACCGCAGCGGAACGCTACAAGGTCGAACCTTATGTCGCCACTGCCGATATTTACGCGGTCGCCCCACACGTTGGGCGTGGGGGATGGAGCTGGTATACCGGCTCGGCGGGCTGGATGTATCGGCTGATCGTCGAGTCGCTGTTGGGGCTAAAACGCCACGGCAATACGCTTTCCATCCACACCCGCTTACCGGCAGATTGGCCGCCGGTCACCCTAACCTATCGTGAAGGGGAAAGCGAATATCACTTCACCCTGCGCCAAGGGGAAGGAGAAACGCAGGTGATTATTGATGGTGTGTTGCAGCAGGAAGCGGTGATTAACTTGGCTGATGAGGCTAAAATCTACCAGGTGGAGGTAATTCTGGGAAAGCAATAAGGGACACAGTAGCTAAATAGCGGTGTTTAATACCGCTACACCCGAAGCTTGAGACAGGAGGGAGTCATTGCAGGTTAGCCGACCGTTAAGCGCAGGGATGCGCGATTGCGAGCCCCCTGGGACGGGTTTACGGCGTGTCGGCGTTCTGCATGACTCCTTCCTGTGACACTATTCAGCAGCTTCCACTGCCTTACTAGTTTTACTTACGGGCCAGCAATAGCCCAAGCACCAAACCTACTGTGGCACCAATGCCGACACTGTGCCAAGGTTTGCCACGGACATAGTCATCGGCGCGACATGCCACCTCTTTCGCCCGCACGTAGTAACACTCCGAGCTATTCGCCAGGCGCGACTTTACGTCTTTTAGCGCCCGCTCGGCATGGGATTTGATATCCGTATAGGCCTGATCGGCTCGATCGCCAGAGTAATCCAACACGTCTTGTAGCGTGTCGCTCAGCATTCTCAGATCGTCATCCAGCGTCGTTTGGTTCTCGTCTCGGTTTTTCGCCATCTTTAAGCTCTCCGTTAGTAGTCAATTCAACGTTGCTTAGCTATCAACAACCCTTGGTCGTAGTCCCATGGTAGGACACGACCTGAATACACGCCATCGGAATGTTGATGAAAAAGGAGGCAGGACAAGAAACTGACGCCCTTTCAGGCGTCGGTGGAGGCCTGTTCGGCCAGCGCTACAGAGGGGGATTTACGGCGTGCGGCCAGCCACAAGCCACTGTTTTTCATCGCGTAGCCAAACAATAGCCCGACCAGCAGTGAGGCGGTGATCAATGGCCAGTTACCGTCACCGGCGAAGGTGGCGCAGGCACCGATAAAAGTCCCGGGAACAAAACCAAGCCATTGCTGTTTAGCCTGAATGCACATCAGGAAAGCGACAACGCCGGTCAGCAGGTAGCCCAGAATGCTCCAGGCGGGTTCCAATGCGCTACCGTGAATAATGACCATCGCCCAGAACACGCCGCTCAAACAGGTCAGTGTGCTGATTGCCAGGCCCTTGAGGCCACCTTGCGGACAGGCAAAATAGGCCGTGCAGCCAAGAAAGCCCGCCCAACTGATTAGCCCAAGGCTGATGGCAACCCAGCCCCATACGCCGGAGAGAATACCGGTAGTTACCGCAATGGCAAAAATGACGTTCATAATCCTGATCCGCTAAAAATAATCCACCTAGTTTACGCGAAACCAGACCGCCATATGTGATAAAAATCACATATAAAATGCAATTTGATATATGAAAATCACAATAATGAGATTTTAATCACAAAAATAGCGTGTTTTTTCATCATGTAAGGCGTGAATACCTGTAGCCACATTACTGAGTTAACGCGGTAATACCGATCTACCATCGACCAGCAACGTTAAAAAATAACCAGGTTCAGCGCGGGAAGCCCACTCGCGTAACCCATATGCCCAACCCTACACACACCATGGCGCTGACCAGAAATAGCAGGTTAACCGCCAGTTGCAGGCTGGCATGATCGATGATACTGCCAAGCAAAATAGGCACCCAGTTGGCAACATAAGCAATCACATAGAACAGTGAGATCAGGCGTGCATGGCTGGCTTTGGGTGAAATCAGGTTAACCAGTGTCGCACTGCCGACAAAGATGGCTCCGTAAGCATAACCGGCAATAACCATCCCCGCAGCGGCCAGCCCCAGCGAATGGATCTGAATGGCTTCGGCAAATACCACCACCGCTAACGCCTGTGCCAGGCAGCCAAACATCAGCGAATGCCGCGCATTAATTTGGCGGCTCAGGATCTGGCTGGCTCCGGCAATCAGCAGATAGACCGCAATCACGTAGCCGAAACTGCTGCGGTTTTGCATGCCCAACAGCGTTTCCGCCACGTTGGGGCCGATAGCCAGAATGCTGGCAGCCAATGCCCAGCAGATAAATAGCGCACCGGCACACACCAAGAATCGGCTCCCGGTCGCACGCAGGCCCGCAGCCAAGGTATTTTCCCCTGCCCCTGCCTCCTCTGCCAAACTGACGCTAGCTTTGACCACCACGCGCGCAGGCCAGCTCAGCATAATCCCCAAAGCGGCCATCGTTGCTACCACCATGATGATCACAAACGGCATTGAGGTGGTATGAAAACCGGTCTGCAACGCTATACCGCTAAAAATCGGCCCCAATGCCAACCCGGCAGTAAAGGACAGGGTAGCAATTAACGCCGCCTGCTTGCCGCCGTCCGTTGGGCCAAAACGCACCAACGCAATATTTGCCGCACCGGTCAACGCCCCTGTGCCTACCCCGGCCAGCAAGCGAGCCATCAGCAGCAGAGAAAATGAATCGGCCAGGGCAAAAAGCAATGCCCCCAGCAACACCACCAGTAGCGCCGGGACGATCATGCTGCGTAAATCTTTTACCTTGCCAGCCAGGTTGCCCACGGCGAACAGGGAAATCAGTACGCCAGCAGCATAGGCCCCGTAGATCAGGGTCAAGCTGACCGACGTCAGTGCCAGTTGCTGTTGGTACAAGGGATAAAGCGGCGTTGGCGCACTGCTGTTGAGCAGTGCCGACATCAATGCCAGTGCCAGAAACAGCACAATGGCTCCAGCCGAGGAAGTCGTATTGGCTCGCGCGGTTTTATCAGCGGCTACACCGTCGGTCATGATTTTCTCCCTAAATACGCAGGCAAATCACCTCACCCGCAAAATATCAGGCGCTCATCATACCGTTCAGAGCTGACCGCCCAAACCACCAACAATGCAGCACTATGATGCATTGTTGCAGGTGGCCGGCGGCAAAATCACACCGAAGCCGTTGCTACCTTTTTAGCGGGTGCACGACGCAAAATGGCCAACGCTCCGGAAAGGATGATCAGCACCATGCCCGCCGCGGCAATAAACGACAGGGTCTGGGCAAAAATCAGGTAGCCGAGCAGCGTGGAGAAAATGATCGTGCTGTAGGAAAGAATGCCGACGGTGACCGCATTGCCACCGCCATAGGCGCGGGTCATGGTGATCTGCCCCAGGCTGCCGAATACACCGATAGCGCAGACGTAAAGCAAACTGGTCGCATCCAACGCCGCGAATCCGACAATCGAACTCATCACCACGCCGAACAAGGTTCCGACCAGCGAGAAGTAAAACACCACACGCAGCTCAGGCTCCCCGGTACGCACCAGTTTGCCGACGTTGAAATAGGCCAACGCCGTCAGCAACCCAGACAGCAGGCCAATCAGGGTGGCGGTATATTCCCCGCTCGGTACATCTGGACGCAACAGGATCAGGATGCCCACAAAGCCCAGCAGCACCGAGAACAGCAACCTGCCGGTCAGTTGACCTCTGGCCGTGACGAAGGTGATCACCGATTGGAAAATCGGATTGGTATAGCCCAGCGTGGTTGCGGTGGCGATAGGCAGATGGATCAGCGCATAGAAGCCGCAATACATGGCCGCATTGCCAATCGCGGCACGCTTCATGTGCAAGCCAAGATGGCGGGTACGAAAACCGATATTTTTGATTTTTATCAGCGCCGCCACGATGGCCACGTTGATCAGAGAGCGGTAAAAAATAATATCGAAGAAACCGACCTTGGCCGAAGCCAGTTTGATGCAGGCCCCCATCAGCGCGAAGAACACGCTGGCAGCGACCATCCATAAAGCAACCATGATTTCCCCAGAATGCGGCCCAGCCGGCCTGCAGATAATCCCTTGCTCGGCGGCTTTCACCGTCGGAAATGTGTTAGCGACACCAACCAAGAATACCAGTATTTTTGCGCAAAATGGATTGCCTGCTACAAATAAGCTTGCTCCACAACCTCACGCAGATGCATTTACTTACCGCTTACCAGATAATAACTCTCTCAACCGCCGCTGGCGGTCAAAATAAATCGGATGCCACCAAGGACACTGCACAATGAATTGGGATGATGCACGCTTCTTCCTGGCGGTGGCACGCTGCGGTACGTTACGCAAGGCCGCCCATGAGCTTCACGTCGATCAAGCTACCGTTGGGCGGCGGATCACCGCTTTCGAACAGGCGTTGGGTTCAAAGCTGTTTATTCGCACGCCAAAATCCTTCTCGCTCAGCCCGCTGGGTGAAGCCATGCTGGCAGAAGTGCTGGCGATGGAAAATGCGGTTCAGGCTATCGCCCGTAAAGCCAGCAGCGGCGATCAAAGCCTGGCGGGCGAGGTGCGCATTGCCACCACCGATACCTTGGCCGAGGCCTTTGTGATACCGGCACTGAAACGGCTGCGCGAGAAATACCCGCATATCACCATCACGCTAGTGACGGCACTCAATATCTCCGACATCTCCTATCGCGGAGCCGATCTGGCTATCCGTGGTGCTCGCCCTGAATCTGATGAACTGGTCATCAAACGTCTGGCAACTATTGAGATGGGATTATATGCCACGCAGGGTTACCTGGACCAACACGGAACGCCGAGTAAAGGCGACCATCTGCGCGGCCACGATTTGCTGATGTTCCCACGCGACCTGGTGCCGCGCCATTGGGAAAACTTCGGCGGCGAAGCGCTAAATGAGCCAAATGTGGTGCTGCAATGCAACTCACAGCTGTTACTGCGTTCGGCAACGCGCAACGGATTGGGCATCGGCCTGCTCTCTTGCTTCCTGGCCGATAGCGATCCCGATCTGGTGCGTATCCTCCCGGAGAATCAGGACTGGGTAGATATCTGGCTGGTGTTACATCCGGATCTGCAACACACGGCAAGAATACGCGCGGTAGTTCAAGAACTGGAAGACTCGTTTAACAGCGTCTAACCCACAAAAAACAAGGGCCGCCATTTGGCGACCCTTGTTGTCTAGCTCGAGATCAATCAGAACATCGGCTGTGCCATCTGCACCAGCGTGATCAGCGGCTGCGGGTAGATACCCAGCAACAGCACCAACGCGGCAGAGATCAGCACCACCACACCACCGGCGGTCAACGCCCAGTTGTTTGGCGTATCACGAACCAGCGTTTCAGGCGCACTGAGGAACAGGCTGACGGTCACACGCAGGTAGTAGTACAAACCGATCGCACTACCCAGCACTACGGCACCGGTCAACCACCACAGGTGAGCACTGACGCCCATCGCAATCACGAAGAACTTACCGATAAAGCCCAGCGTCATCGGGATACCGGCCAGGGACAGCATCATCACCGTCATCACCGCTGACAGGATTGGCTTGTGCCAGAACAGGCCGCGATAGGAGAACAGCGAGTCGGCGTCCGGACCACGGTACGGGCTGGACATCAGGCTAACCACACCGAAGGCACCCAGGCTGCTGAACAGGTAACCGGCCAGATAAACCCCGGCGGTTTCCAGCGACAGCTGGTGGGTTTGCACCGCAACCAGCGCCACCAGCAGATAACCCAAGTGAGCGATCGAGGAGTAACCCAGCAGTCGCTTGATGTTGGTCTGGCTGATCGCCATCAGGTTACCGAACAGGATCGAGCAGACGGCGATGATAGACAACACCATCCGCAGCGCTTCGTTGTCCGCAGCCGGTGCGTACAGGAACAGACGCATCACGACGGCGAAGATCGCAATCTTGCTGGCAGTAGCCAGGAAGGTTGAGACCGGCGCTGGCGCCCCTTGATACACATCCGGCGTCCACAGTTGGAAAGGTACCAGGGAGAGTTTGAAGCCCAGACCGACGATCATCATGCCCATGCCTGCCAGGATCAGCGGCTGATGCATCATGTTCTCCTGCATGCTCTTGCCCAGGCCTGCCAGTGACAGGTCACCGGATTCGGCATACAGCAGCGCCATGCCGAACAGCAGGAAACTCGAGGCCGCCGCAGACAGCACCATGTACTTGATGGCCGCTTCCAGCGAACGCTTCTGGCGATAGGCATAACCTATCAGACCAAACAGCGGCAGCGAGATCAGCTCAATACCCAGGAACAGTGAAGCCAGGTGGTTGGCGCTCGCCAGCAGAATGCCACCCATGGTAGCAATCAGCACCAGCAGGTAGAACTCTTCGCGGTTATCCGGGTAACCCACCAGCCATGGATAGGCGAAGGTACAGGTTGCCAGACTTGCCAGCACCACCAACCCGGTATAGAACATCGAGTAACCGTCAACCCGCACCAGCGGGGTGACGTCCATTGGGCCTACCTGGCCAACAAAGTAGAGTGAAAGCAGCGCCAGGTTAAGACCGATCACTGTCAGGGTGGCGTTGATAAAGTGGTCGCGTCGCCACGCAATGCACAGCATCACAACCACCACCGTCAATCCGACGATCAACAGCGGTAACAGTGCGATCAGTTGTTGAGGAGTTATTGTCATGGCGAATTACGGCCTTGTTGTTGAAATTGCTGAAACTGACGGACCAAACCAGTGTTGCACGTTGCTCATCGCCGCACTTGAGGTATCGAGGATTGGCTGAGGATAAACACCCAGCAGCACCAGCAGTACCACCAACAGCAGAATGATAAACAGTTCACGTGCGGTCATGCCCGGCAACGGTTGATCAGATTTCGGGGTGCCGTAGTAGGCACGCTGCATCATGATCAACGAGTAAACCGAAGCAAACACCAGACCGAAGGTAGAAATCACGGTGATCACCGGCACAACCTGGAAGCTGCCGAACAGGATCATGAATTCACCGACGAAGTTACCGGTACCCGGCATCCCCAGGGTTGCCACCGCGAAGAACAGCGACAGCGCAGGAAGGTACTTGATACGTCCCCACAAGCCGCCCATCTGACGCATATCGCGAGTATGCAGACGCTCGTACAACTGGCCACAGATGATGAACATACCGGCGGCAGACAAGCCGTGGGCGATCATCTGGATCACTGCGCCCTGGTAAGCCAACTGGCTACCGGTGTAGATGGCGATCAGTACGAAGCCCATATGGGAAACGGAGGTGTAGGCAATCAGACGTTTGATATCGGTCTGCGCGAACGCCATCCAGGCACCGTAGAAGATACCAATCACACCCAGCCACATGGCGATAGGGGCAAACTCGGCGGACGCGTTCGGGAACAGCGGCAGGCTGAAACGCAGCAGGCCGTAGGCCGCCGTCTTCAGCAAGATCCCCGCCAGGTCGACAGAACCCGCCGTTGGTGCCTGGCTATGCGCATCCGGCAACCAGCCGTGCAATGGCACCACCGGCATTTTCACCGCAAATGCGATAAAGAAGCCCAGCATCAACAGGTATTCAACGTTGTGCGACATCGGGGTTTTCAGCAGATCTTCGTAGTTGAAGGTCCACACACCGGTCGCATTGTAGTGCACGAATAC
This sequence comes from Serratia sp. J2, assembly GCF_046269175.1. Classification (NCBI taxonomy): domain Bacteria; kingdom Pseudomonadati; phylum Pseudomonadota; class Gammaproteobacteria; order Enterobacterales; family Yersiniaceae; genus Serratia; species Serratia sp. J2. The sequence continues at coordinate 25,242 of NZ_JBKABN010000016.1, read as the reverse complement.
CAGACCCAGGATCGCAATCAGCATCACCAGACCGCTGGCCTGGGTATAGATGAAGAACTTGGTTGCTGCGGTGATACGGGTTTTACCATCCGATGCCTTATGACCCCACAAGGCGATCAGGAAGTACATCGGCACCAGCATCATTTCCCAGAAGAAGAAGAACAGGAACAGGTCGATGGCCAGGAACACGCCGATCACGCCGCCCAGGATCCACAACAGGTTCAGGTGGAAGAAGCCCTGATACTTCTGGATTTCACGCCAGGAACAGAGGATCGCCAGCACGCCCAGGAAACCGGTCAGCACTACCATCAGCAGTGACAGGCCGTCCAGCGCCAGGTGAATGCTGATGCCAAAGCGCGGGATCCACGGCAACATAAACTCAGACTGCCACTGCGGCACGCCCTGCGGTTTTATCAACGAATAGCCCCCCTGCAACCACAGTTGCAGAGAAAGCGCCAACGTCAGCCCCATTGCGATCAACGCTATCCAGCGCGGCGCCTTAGTACCGAAACGCTCGCACTGCCAGCACAGCAGACCGCCGATAAAGGGGATAAGAATTAGCCAAGGTAATAGCATGGCGTTTTGTGTCCCTTATATGAATAATCTAAAAAACTTGTATCGGGCCCTTGTTCGACAAGGGCCGAACCCAAAATGCGTCTGTTTAAATTATTCAGTTAAACCAAAATCAACAGAGCCAGTACCAGCACTGCACCCACACCCATAGACGCGATATACCAGCGGATCTGACCGTTCTCACTCACCGTCAGGCCACGGTTCCCCCAGCGGGAGAACAGCGCAGGCAGATTCATCAGCGAGTTCAGCGGATCGCTTTGCAGCAGCTTGGCGATGCCCAGGTATGGCTTGACGAACACTTTGTCATACAGCCAGTCGAAGCCCCAGGCATGGAACCACCAGGTCGAGAAGAAACGACCCGGAGCGCTGTTCGCGATGCTGTTTACCAGGCGACGTTGGCCCAGCCACAGCGCAGCTGCCAGCAGGATCCCGACGATAGCGACCACGCCAGAGGCGATCTCCAACGTCAGAACGCTGCCGTGTGCCAGTTCAGTGGTTTCCGGCAGTACACCCTGCAACGGCGGTACAATCATCGCGCCGACGAAGGTGGACAGCACCATCAGAACCAGCAGTGGCAGGTGGTGAGTAATACCTTTGCCCGCATGCGCTTTGATTTTCTCTTCGCCGTGGAACACGATGAAGATCATGCGGAAGGTATACAGTGAGGTCATGAATGCACCAATCAGACCGGCAATCATCAGGTTGACGTGGCCGTTCGCCATAGCGCCCGCCAGGATTTCATCCTTACTGAAGAAGCCCGCGGTGACGATAGGCAGAGCAGACAGCGCCGCGCCCCCCACCAGGAAGCATACATATACCAGCGGAATGCTCTTGCGCAGGCCACCCATCTTGAAGATGTTCTGCTCATGATGACAGGCCAGGATCACCGAACCGGAGGACAGGAACAGCAGCGCCTTGAAGAACGCATGAGTCATCAGGTGGAAGATGGCCGCATCCCATGCCTGCACACCCAGCGCCAGGAACATATAACCAATCTGGCTCATGGTAGAGTAGGCAAGTACGCGTTTGATGTCGGTCTGCACCAGCGCGGCAAAGCCCGCCAGCAGCAGCGTAACGCCACCAACGATACCGACCAGATTCAGCACTTCCGGCGTCATCAGGAACAGGCCGTGCATACGGGCAATCAGGTAGACACCTGCGGTAACCATGGTTGCCGCGTGGATCAATGCAGATACCGGGGTTGGACCCGCCATCGCATCTGCCAGCCAGGTTTGCAACGGCAACTGAGCCGATTTACCGACCGCGCCACCCAGTAACATCAGGGTTGCCCAGGTCAACGCCGTATCGCCAACCGCCAGTTTCTGCGGAGCCAGCACCATCAGTTCACGGATGTTCAGCGTACCCAGCTCGTGGTACAGGATGAACAGCGCAATGGCCAGGAACACGTCGCCCACGCGGGTTACGATGAAGGCTTTCATGGCCGCCGCGCCGTTGGCCGGATCTTTGTAGTAGAAGCCGATCAACAGGTAGCTGCACAGGCCCACGCCTTCCCAACCCAGGTACATCAGCAGCAGGTTGTCTGCCAGTACCAATACCACCATGCTGGCGATAAACAGGTTGGTGTAAGCGAAGAAGCGGGAGTAGCCCTCTTCACCACGCATGTACCAGGAAGCATACATGTGGATCAGGAAACCAACGCCGGTGACCACCGACAACATGGTCAGCGACAGGCCGTCCAGCACCAGGGTGACGCCGACGTTGAAGTCGCCAACGCTCATCCAGTTCCACAGGCTTTGCTCATACAGCTGCACGCCAGCGGCTTTTTGACCCAGAAAATCGATCGCCACATACACTGTGACCAGTGCCGCCAGGCCAATCGACCCTACGCCAACGGTAGCCGCGGTATTTTCAGACCAGCGGCCACGGGAAAATGCCAACAGCAGGAACCCGATCAGCGGTAGCAGAATAGTTAAATATAATAGGTTCATCCGCGCATCTCACTGACAGTGTCAATATCCAGGGTATGCCGACGACGGTAGAGCTGTAGCAGCAACGCCAGGCCGATACTGGCCTCGGCTGCCGCCAGACTGATGGCCAGGATGTACATCACCTGCCCGTCGGTCTGGCCCCAATAGCTACCCGCCACGATAAACGCCAACGCCGCAGCGTTGATCATCACTTCCAGACTGATCAGCATAAACAGCAGGTTACGGCGTAACATCAAGCCGGTCAGCCCCAGGACGAACAGGATCGCCGCCAGGATCAGCCCATGTTGAAGAGGGATCATGCTTGCTCCTCCGATTTTCTTTTCGCCATTTCGCTGCTTGCCGGGGTATTACTGAACACTTCACCCGGTTTGTGCTCACGACCAATGTGGAAGGCAACGACCAGGCCCGCCAACAGCAGCATTGAAGCCAGCTCAACCGCCAGCACGTAAGGACCAAACAGGCTGATCCCGACCGCTTTGGCGTCCACCATCTCACCGGTGATGCCCTGATCGGACACGCTGCGGATCGCCACAATCAGCACCACCAGCAAGATCAGTGACAGCAGACCAGGGCCAATCCAGACGGAAGGCTTCAGCCAGTCGCGCTCTTGCTGCTGCACCGCGTTACCGAGGTTGAGCATCATGACCACGAACACGAACAGCACCATAATGGCACCGGCGTAGACGATGATTTCCAGAGCACCCGCAAAGTAGGCACCCAGTGAGAAAAAGACTGCCGAGATCGCCAGTAAAGAGACGATCAGATACAGCAGCGCATGCACAGGATTGGTATGCGAAATGACGCGAATGGTCGCGATAATCGCAATGAACCCTGCCAGATAAAAGGCAATTTCCATGCTTGCTGGCTCCTTAAGGCAACAGACCTTTGACGTCGATCGGTTTGGCTTCGTTTTCGGCTTCGCCTTTGGCTTTGCCGTCAATCGCCATACCGGCCATCCGGTAGAAGTTATATTCCGGATATTTACCCGGCCCCGAGATCAACAGATCTTCTTTTTCGTACACCAGATCCTGGCGCTTGAACTCACCCATTTCGAAATCCGGCGTCAGCTGGATCGCGGTGGTTGGGCAAGCCTCTTCGCACAGACCGCAGAAAATGCAGCGTGAGAAGTTGATGCGGAAAAACTCCGGATACCAGCGGCCATCTTTCTGCTCTGCTTTTTGCAGGGAGATACAGCCAACCGGGCAGGCAACCGCACACAGGTTACAGGCCACGCAGCGCTCTTCACCGTCCGGATCGCGCGTCAGCACGATGCGGCCACGATAGCGCGGCGGCAGGTAAACCGGTTCTTCCGGATACATCTGGGTTTCGCGTTTGGCGAAGGCGTGCAGGCCAATCATCCAAAGGCTGCGCACCTGGGTGCCGAAACCAACCACTAACTCTTTCAATGTCATGGTTTATTCACCCCTTATTGAGCGTTGTACAAAATGACCGCGGCGGTTGCCAGCAGGTTCAGCAGCGTCAACGGCAGGCAAATCTTCCAGCCGAATGACATCACCTGGTCATAACGCGGACGCGGCAACGAAGCACGGATCAGAATGAACATCACCATGAAGAAAGCCGTTTTCAGTGCGAACCAGATGAATGGCGGCAGGAATGGACCCTGCCAACCGCCGAAGAACAACGTCACAATCAGGGCGGACACGGTCACGATACCGATGTATTCCCCCACGAAGAACAGACCGAATTTCATACCGGAATATTCAATGTGGTAACCGTCGGCCAGTTCCTGCTCGGCTTCCGGCTGGTCAAATGGGTGGCGGTGACATACCGCCACACCGGCAATCGCAAAGGTAATGAAACCAAAGAATTGCGGAATGACGTTCCAGATGTGCGCCTGTGATTCAACAATCGCCTGCATGTTGAACGAGTCGGCTTGCGCCACCACGCCCAACACGGACAGGCCGAGGAACACTTCGTAGCTCAGGGTTTGTGCCGAAGCACGCATCGCCCCTAACAGCGAGTATTTGTTGTTACTGGACCAGCCGGCGAACAGCACGGCATACACCGCCAGGCCAGCCATCATCAGGAAGAACAGAATACCGATGTTGAGATCGGCCACCGACCAGGTCGGGCTGACCGGCACGATGGCAAAGGCCAACAGCAGCGAGGTAAAGGCAATCACCGGGGCCAGAGTAAAGATCATGCGGTCGGCGAAGGTCGGAACCCAGTCTTCTTTGAAGAACATTTTGATCATGTCGGCGACCAGCTGCAGCGAACCGCCCCAGCCGACACGGTTTGGTCCGTAACGGTTCTGGAACAGCCCCAGCAGACGGCGTTCGCCGAAGCTCATAAATGCCCCGCAGGTGACCACGACCAACAGGATCACCACCGCTTTCAACACGGCGATCAGGATGTCGATCACCTCAGGTGTCAACCAGCTCATAGTGCCGCCTCCCGCAGATTTTCAACCTTCGCACCCACCAGTACCGGCGGGATCCCTGGCAAGCCGAGCGGCAAACCAACCTGGCCTTGGCTCAGGGTTTCACTCAGGCGTACCGGCAAACGCAGCGTTTGACCGGCACAGCTGAACTCGACCCAGGCACCGGCATTGACACCAAGCTGCGCGGCATCGGCAACGTTGATCATCACGTAGGCCTGAGGCATACGCTGCTGGATCACTTCGGAGCGCTGTGACATCTCGTCACTGCCAAACAGGTGGTAATACGGCGCAACACGCCAGCCTTCGGCTTTAAACGCCGTAGGGATAGCGGTGAAGTAACCGAGGTTGCCCTCCCCTGCTTCGATCAGGCGGATACCCGGATCGCCATGGCGCAGTTTGCCACCCACTTCGGCCTGGAACTTGTTCCATGCCTGCGGTGAGTTCCAACCTGGAGCCCAGGCAAATGGGATCTGCTGACGGTCAGCCAGCGGGCTGTTGTTCCCTTCCATCGAGAAGGCGAACATGGTGTCTTTATCCTGCGGCTGACGCGGTTCATGCACGCTGATATCGGCACGCATCGCGGTGCGGCCACTGTAGCGGTGCGGTGAACGGGCCAGTTTCTGGCCACGGATGCGGAAGGTCGCATCTGGTGCAGCTTCGACAATACCTTGTAACTGCGGCAATGCGCTCACGCAGGCGGCAATCACGTCATCTAGCTGAGTCCAGTCAACCTGGCGGCTGGTGTAGGTGGAGTGCAGCGAGTGCATCCAACGCCAGCTTTCCAACATCACGCTATAGATATTTTTCTTGGCATCATCGTAATAAGCCGGGTCGTAGACCTGGAAGAAGCGCTGTGCGCGGCCTTCCTGGCTGACCAAAGTCCCATCGCTCTCTGCAAAACTGGCCGCAGACAGGATCAGGTTGGCTTTGTCCATGATGGCGGTGCGCTGGTGATCGGCAACGATCAGGTTACTGATCTTGGCCAATGCGGCATCCACTTTGGCCGCCGGGCCGTGACGATAGAGATCGTTTTCCATCACGATGGCGGTATCAGCGGCACCACTTTCCAGTTGCACCAGTGCCTCGTCCAGCGAGCCACCACCAATCATCGCCAAGCCCATGCTGTTAGCAGCGGCTGCGACGAAGGTGATACCAACATTGGCACCGCGACCTTTCAACGCCTTGGCAATGTTGGCCGCAGCTTCAATGATAGCTGTGCTACCCGCATTGCTGCCGGTAATGATCAATGGCTTCTGCGCACCGGCCAGGGCCTGTACGATCACATCAATTTTCTTGTTCAGGTCTTCGGCCAGATCGGTCACCGCGGGAGCGGAATCATCCAGCGCGTGGGCAATGGCGAAGCCTAAACGGGCTTGATCATCCACCGGCGCACGATAGTTCCAGGCGGCGATGTCGTCCAAGCGGGTGTTATCGACGTTAGTGACGAACAGCGGGTGTTTGGCGTGCTGCCCGATGGTTTGCACCGCCGCGATCTGCCAATCGGCAACGCGGTGTGCCGCAGCCATCGCGCGGGCTTTACCTTTCACTGCCTGACGCACCGACAGCGCGATACGAGCGCCGGTTTGGGTCAAATCTTCACCCAGTACCAACACCGCGTCGTAGCTTTCGATTTCGCGCAGGTTAGGCGTATAAACGCCGCTGTTTTTCAACACGTTGAGCATCAGGTTCAGGCGCTGTTGTTCAGCCTGATTGATGCCGGTATAGAAGTTCTCGGCGCCGACCAGTTCACGCAACGCAAAGTTGCTTTCCAGGCTGGCACGCGGTGAACCGATACCGATGGTTTTGTTGGCCTGACGCAGAATATCTGCCGCGCCCTGCATCGCCTGCTCGGCGTTCAGGGTGATCCAGTCGTTGCCACGCAGTTGCTGCGGCTGACGAGGGCGATCTTTCTGGTTCACATAGCCATAACCAAAGCGGCCGCGGTCACACAGGAAATAGTGGTTTACGCTGCCGTTGTAACGGTTTTCGATACGACGCAGTTCGCCATAGCGCTCACCCGGGCTGGTGTTACAGCCGATGCTGCACTGCTGGCAGATGCTCGGAGCAAACTGCATGTCCCACTTACGGTTGTAACGCTCGGAGTGGGTTTTGTCGGTGAATACGCCGGTTGGGCACACTTCTACCAGGTTACCGGAGAACTCGCTTTCCAGCGTGCCACTTTCCGGACGACCGAAATAGACGTTGTCGTGCGCGCCGTACACACCGAAATCGGTGCCATCCGCGTAGTCTTTGTAGTAACGCACACAACGGTAGCAGGCGATGCAGCGGTTCATCTCATGCGAGATAAATGGCCCCAGTTCCTGGTTGTTATGGGTGCGCTTACTGAAGCGATATTTACGGAAGCTGTGGCCGGTCATTACTGTCATATCTTGCAGGTGACAGTTACCGCCCTCTTCACATACCGGACAGTCGTGCGGGTGGTTGGTCATCAACCACTCGACTACGCTTTCACGGAACTGTTTGGCTTCTGCGTCATCGATGGAAATAAAGGTTCCATCGGATGCCGGTGTCATACAGGACATCACCAAACGGCCACGCGTATCGTCCGCGTTTTGGTATTGCTTTACCGCACATTGGCGGCAAGCGCCGACGCTTCCAAGCGCCGGATGCCAGCAAAAGTAAGGAATATCGAGGCCTAGGGAGAGACACGCCTGCAACAGGTTGTCGGCTCCATCTACGTCGTATTCTTTGCCGTCTACATGAATCGTAGCCATAGTCAGCATGCTTCCAAGTGGCCTGCCATAAGGCAGGCGTTAATCAAAAATTCTGGCCGTGTTTCAGGGCGCGCTCACCGCACCCAGGCAAAGCGGGATTACCAGCGTTGCTTCAACAAGTTGTTTGGCTGAATGCCGCCAACCGCCTGGAGATTGCCCAAGTACTGTGGGGAAATCCCGGCTTCAAACTCTTCACGGAAATATTTAATCGCGCTTTGCAGTGGCTCTACGGCACCTGGCGCATGGGCGCAGAAGGTTTTACCTGGGCCAAGGGAACGGCACAGTTGCTCGAGGGTTTCGATATCCCCCGGCTGGCCTTCGCCTCTTTCCAAAGCACGCAGGATCTTCACGCTCCACGGCAAGCCGTCACGGCACGGTGTACACCAGCCACAGGACTCACGGGCAAAGAACTCTTCCAGGTTACGCACCAGGGGAACCATGCCGATTTCGTGATCTACCGCCATCGCCAGCGCCGTACCTAAACGGCTGCCCGCTTTACCGATGCTTTCGAAGTCCATTGGCAGATCCAGGTGGTCGGCGGTCAGGAAATCGGTACCCGCCCCGCCCGGCTGCCAGGCTTTAAATTTCAGGCCATCGCGCATGCCACCGGCGTAATCTTCCAGAATTTCACGCGCGGTAGTGCCAAACGGTAGCTCCCAGACGCCTGGGTTTTTCACCCGGCCAGAGAAGCCCATCAGTTTGGTACCGGCGTCGTTACTCTTACCGGCGGAGATCCCTTTGTACCAGTCCACACCATGCTCGAGGATGGCAGGCACGTTACACAAGGTCTCAACGTTGTTCACGCAGGTTGGTTTGCCCCATACGCCCACAGAAGCGGGGAATGGCGGCTTGGAGCGCGGGTTGGCGCGGCGACCTTCCAGCGAGTTGATCAGCGCCGTTTCTTCACCGCAGATGTAGCGGCCAGCGCCGGTGTGGACGAACAGCTCGAAGTCAAAGCCGCTGCCCATGATATTTTTGCCCAGCAGGCCTGCTTCGGTAGCTTCCGCAATCGCACGGCGCAGATGCACTGCGGCCTCGACGTATTCGCCACGCAGGAAGATGTAACCCCGGTAGGCTTTCAGCGCGAATGCCGAAATCAACATGCCTTCCACCAGCAGGTGCGGCAGTTGCTCCATCAGCAGACGGTCTTTATAGGTGCCCGGCTCCATTTCATCGGCGTTACACAGCAGGTAACGGATGTTCATGGATTCGTCTTTCGGCATCAGGCTCCACTTCAAACCGGTGGAGAAACCTGCACCGCCACGACCTTTCAGCCCGGCATCTTTCACCAGGGTGACGATGTCGTCGGCGGCCATGCCTTTCAGCGCTTTTTCCGCGCCCTGGTAGCCGTTTTTGCTGCGATATTCATCCAGCCATACCGGCTGTTGGTCATCGCGCAGGCGCCAGGTCAGTGGATGCATTTCGGCAGTACGTTTGATATCAATCATCATTTATACCGCTCCAACAGTTCGACCGCGTTTTCTGGCGTCAGGTGAGCATGAGTATCTTCATCGATCATCATGTTCGGGCCTTTGTCGCAGTTACCCAGACAGCAGGTCGGCAGCAGGGTGAAACGACCGTCGAAAGTAGTCTGGCCCGGCTTGATGTTGAGTTTCTTTTCCAGCGCGGCCTGAATGCCCTGATAGCCGTTGATGTGACAAACTACGCTGTCACAGTAACGGATCACGTGGCGTCCTACCGGCTGGCGGAAAATCTGGCTGTAGAACGTGGCCACGCCTTCTACGTCGCTGGCTGGGATGCCCAGCACTTCAGCGATGGCATAAATCGCCCCATCCGGAACCCAGCCACGCTGCTTCTGCACGATCTTCAGTGCTTCAATGGAGGCGGCGCGTGGATCCTCGTAATGGTGCTTTTCGTGCTCGATCGCATCACGTTCTTCCGCACTCAGCACAAATGCATCAGCGCCGCTCTGTGGAGCGGCTGCATTGGTGGCCTCAAGCGCATCGTGACTCACGTGAGTGTCTTTAAGATCATGCATAGTTAGCGGTCCACATCTGACATTACAAAATCGATACTACCCAGATAGACGATCAGGTCAGAGACCAGGCTGCCACGGATCACCGCAGGGATTTGCTGCAGGTGAGCATAGCTTGGCGTACGGATCCTGGTGCGATAGCTCATGGTGCTGCCGTCGCTGGTCAGGTAGTAGCTGTTGATCCCTTTCGTGGCTTCAACCATCTGGAATGATTCGTTGGCTGGCATCACCGGGCCCCAGGAAACCTGCAGGAAGTGGGTGATCAGCGTTTCAATATGTTGCAGCGTGCGCTCTTTCGGCGGCGGCGTGGTCAGCGGATGATCGGCCTTGAACGGGCCTTCCGGCATGTTGTTCAGGCACTGCTCAAGAATGCGCAGGCTCTGACGCAGCTCTTCCACTTTCAGCATCACACGGGTGTAGCAGTCGCTGTTGCCGTCGCCGACCGGAACTTCGAAATCGAAGTTTTCATAGCCGGAGTATGGACGCCATTTACGCACGTCAAACTCAACGCCGGTAGCACGCAGGCCAGCACCGGTCACACCCCATTCCAACGCCTCTTTCGCGTTGTAAGAAGCGACGCCGACAGAACGCCCTTTCAGAATGGTGTTGTGCAGTGCGGCTTTCACATAGGAGTCGAGGCGCTTCGGCATCCAGTCCAGGAAGTCACGCAGCAGGCGATCCCAGCCACGCGGCAGGTCGTGTGCCACGCCACCAATACGGAACCAGGCCGGGTGCATACGGAAACCGGTAATCGCTTCCACCAGATCGTACACTTTCTGCCGATCGGTAAAGGCGAAGAACACCGGGGTCATGGCGCCCACGTCCTGGATAAAGGTACTGATGTACAGCAGGTGGCTGTTGATGCGGAACAATTCAGACAGCATCACGCGGATGGTGTTGACACGATCCGGCACCACGATCCCGGCCAGTTTTTCCACCGCCAGTACGTAAGGCATTTCGTTTACGCAGCCGCCGAGGTATTCGATACGGTCGGTATACGGGATAAAGCTGTGCCAGGACTGGCGTTCGCCCATCTTCTCTGCGCCACGGTGGTGGTAGCCCACGTCCGGCACACAGTCGACGATGTCTTCACCGTCCAGCTGCAGAATAATACGGAATGCACCGTGTGAAGACGGGTGGTTCGGGCCGAGGTTGAGGAACATGAAGTCCTCGTTCTCGGTGCCGCGCTTCATGCCCCACTCTTCCGGCTTGAACTTCAGCGATTCCATCTCCAGATCTTCTTTCTGCTTGGTCAACACAAAGGGATCGAATTCGGTAGCACGCGCCGGGTAGTCTTTACGCAGTGGATGGCCTTCCCAGGTCTGCGGCATCATGATGCGCGTCAGGTGCGGGTGGCCGTCGAAGGTAATACCGAACATTTCCCAGGTTTCGCGCTCATACCAGTTGGCATTCGGGAAAATCTTGGTTGCTGTGGGCACGTGCAGGTCTTTTTCAGACAGCGCCACTTTCAGCATGATGTCACGGTTACGTTCAACAGAAATCAGATGGTAGAAAACAGAGAAGTCCGCGGCAGGCAAGCCTTCACGGTGGGTACGAAGACGCTCGTCCATGCCATGCAGATCGAACAGCATGACGTACGGCTTCGGTTGTTTTCTCAAAAACGTCATCACTTCCAGCAACTGCTCAACTTTAACCCATACCACGGGCATTCCGGTACGGGTGGGCTGAACAGTAAAGGCTTCCGGCCCAAAACGGTTGCGCAGTTCGCCGATCACCGGATCATCGAGATGATCGCGGGTATGCCAAGCAGGCAGAGCTTCGTGCGTCGTTAAATCTGTCATAATTTTTTTCACCACACTAAAGGGTTATTTCGCCGCAAGTTCAACTTTTCGCTGTGTTAACCAATAGCGCACTAAGATGGACGTTAAATGAACGTCTTAAATCTCGTCAGGCGACCGAAGGTTGGTTACCGCAATACGCTCGGCGTGCTTACGTTCTTTTTCTGATGGCATATTGGCGCGGTACACGCCCTGATCGCCAACGACCCACGACAGCGGGCGACGTTCTTTGCCAATGGATTCTTGCAGCAGCAACAGTGCCTGCATGTAAGCTTCCGGGCGCGGCGGACAGCCTGGGATATACACGTCGACCGGCAGGAATTTATCCACGCCCTGAACAACCGAGTAGATGTCGTACATGCCGCCGGAGTTGGCGCAGGCGCCCATCGAGATCACCCATTTAGGCTCCAGCATTTGCTCGTACAAGCGCTGAATAACCGGGGCCATCTTGGTAAAGCAGGTGCCGGCAACGACCATAAAGTCTGCCTGGCGTGGGGAGGCACGCAATACTTCCGCACCAAAACGCGCCACGTCGTGAACGGCGGTAAACGAGGTCACCATTTCCACATAACAGCACGAAAGGCCGAAGTTATACGGCCAAAGAGAGTTTTTACGCCCCCAGTTCACCATGTCATGCAAAGCATGTTCGAGTTTACCCATGTAAACCGTACGGTGAACCTGCTGCTCAAGGGGATCGCCAACGATCTCCTGTTTTTGCAGGGGATAACGGTCGTTCTCACCGTTCGGGTCTATGCGGGTGAGCGTATAGTCCATCTTAATGCCTCGCTGTTACTGCGGATGACTGTTGCTAGCGTTCTTGATGGTACCTGGCTTGCTCAAACGCTTGGAACGCGTTGGAGTCCAATCCAATGCGCCGATACGCACCAGATAAACCAGACCAGCCAATAACACCAAAATGAAAATGGCGGCTTCGATAAAGCCTACCCAACCGCTCTCACGAATGGAGACCGACCAGGCATACAGGTATAAGGCTTCAACATCGAAAATAACGAAGAACATGGCCACCAGGTAAAACTTGGCGGACAGACGCAGGCGCGCCGTACCGACCGAGTCGATCCCTGATTCATAGGGGGTGTTTTTCGAGCGAGCCTGGGCTCTCCCACCCAAGAAGAACGCACCCAGCAGCATTAAGCCGCAGAGCCCGATAGCCATGATAAGAAATACGGCGAACGCCCAGTGATGAGCGATGACTTCAATGGTTGTTGACATACTCTATGCTTACTCATCAAAAGTGGCGTCGATCGCTCTGCTCTTGTAACTGGCAGTTAGTGCACCACATCGATTTAAGGGAAGGATAAATAACCACACAAACAGACTGCTTTTACAGAGAGTTAGGCAGTGTTTTACTGTGGGCTTTTTACTCCTTTCTATAACCTTCTGTCAACTTTGACAAAAGTATCTACACACTAATTTACATACGAAGCATTTAATTAACATATGATGCGCTTGGCTTAGGCTAAATCGTGTCAGTTGATTGCTCAACGGAAACAGATAGATATAACCCCGCAGGCACATTTCACTTTTACTATACCATTCTCTCAGGAATTCCCTGTTGTTCCACTCACTACCTAGGGGTATTTTTTTGATCCAGGACACGTTTCAGGCAGAAATCCTCAAAAAAAGTGTGGCAGTTTAACAATTTTTGTCAATTTCAGGTAAAAAAACGTCAGCGTAAAATAGCAAAATAACCCTACCAACTCCAGGCATTTACTCATCGTTATCACTGCATAAAAAACGAGCAATACGAAGAAATGAGGGTTTCATCGGCTAGAAACCATGAAGAAATACCCATTTAGCATCGAATTTACCTTCAACAGGCCAAAATCCTTAATATCCCTTTTTTTAAGCTAAAAAAAACCTCCGCCATGGCAGAGGTTTGTAACTTTCAATACGGCAAGCTTAGGGTAAAACGCTACTCTTCGCTATCCACCAGGCTGGAACCTTCATCGATCACCGAAGATTCACCGCCACCGAAGTGGTAAATCTCACTGCCGTTTTGTACGGCACTGAAGATCGCCATGGCCAGTTCATTTTCGCACTTCATGTCTTTGCACAGCGCATACTGAGTATCAGGAAGATGCGGTAAACCTTCCGTCGCCCCCAGGACTCGCAGATCTGGGCTCATCATCTCGATTGGCCGTACGGTGATCCCCAAACCTGCCCGGCACGCCGCGCGCACCGCAGACAGCGTAGAGGCCACGTAGGCAATACGCCAAGGAATACCGGCAGCGTCAAGGTGCTTGATCGCCATCGCACGGAACGGGCTTGGCTCATCCATCACCACCAGAGGGATCGGTTCCCCCGCCTGGTAATGGTAATCCGCCGAGCAGTACCACAGCGTTGGAGACGTGCGCAGAACGATGTGCGGATGCCCTTCGGTATCCACGGTGGTGATGGCCAGATCCACTTCGCCGTTCTTCAGCATGTCAATCATGAACGGACTACGCTTCACCCGCACATCAATCGCCAGCTTGGGATAGACCGACGTCACGCGGTTTAGCAAGAAGGGCAAAATGCTATCGGCGGTGTCATCAGAAGCACCGATAGTCAGGACACCCTTGATATTGTTGTACATCAAGGAGGCACAGGCTTCGTCGTTGAAGCGCAGGATTTTCCTGGCGTAGCCGAGAAGCTGGATACCGTGTTCGGTTAACAACTTATTGCGCCCATGACGGGCGAACAACTCTTTGCCAACCAATTGCTCTAACCGCTGCATTTGTTGACTGACTGCGGACTGAGTACGACAAACGGCAACGGCAGCCGCCGCAAACGTATTCAAATCAGCAACAGCAACAAAGGTTCTTAGCAGATCGAGGTCGAGATTAAGTATCGGACGATTTGCACTTGTCATAGTGTTTTCTTCACTTTTTAAATTCTAATTTACAAACTACCCTGGTGTATTTCTAAGACGCAGCTGAAAAGGGCATGCGCCACTTATGACAGTACCCCACTCATTAGAAGAGGGCAAAAAAATTACTTATATTTCGTTATCTGCATCGCTTTTTATCCATGATCTATCGCAACGGCTTATTGATAGTGGTGAAAGTTACGACGAAAAGTGCTTACCCTTATAAGCATTGATAATCCTATGCGGGCAAAATCCCCCCTTTCCTCCCGGTTACCTCGATCTCTGGCCGCCAGAGACCATGACAGCATTGTTGTTTTCTGTACAAAATATTAACAACCCCCTCGTATATCCAACGACTCATCGATTAGGGAATTTAATAAATTCAAGCAGTAAGTCTTTTGATTATTAAAAGACACTGACCATTACTTAAATAAAATTTAAGTTAATTACTGAAGTGGGTCTAATGTAATTCTACTTCAACTCAGTGTGGTATTGTCAGTACCGACAAGAAACCAGATTAATCCCATATTACTATTTTTATGCGGCTTTGGTGTTTTTCTGGCGCTTGGCGCACGTCTTTCAGCGGTTAACTGATAAAAACCCCTTACGTGATGCGCTCATCATCCGACATATAAATCTTAAAATAAATACAAATTCAGACTTAATCACTAAAAAATCGATCAATTCAGACGGTTATTATCTTAAAAAGCGATTTTTGCCGATCGTTTTCACCAAAGCAGTGCATAACCCTTCAAAAGCCCGGCCTCCAGGAGTACATTGGACGGATTGCGGTGTTCCACGGTAGGAACGACCCTATCTTAGCAAAAGGCTCAACTTTCTATGTCCCCCATTGAGAAATCCAGCAAACTGGACAACGTCTGTTATGACATTCGTGGCCCGGTGCTCAAAGAAGCGAAACGTCTTGAAGAAGAAGGCAATAAAGTCCTCAAGCTGAACATTGGCAACCCTGCCCCATTCGGCTTTGATGCCCCCGATGAAATTCTGGTCGACGTGATCCGCAATCTGCCAACGGCACAAGGCTACTGCGATTCCAAAGGGCTGTACTCGGCGCGCAAGGCGATCATGCAGCACTACCAGGCACGTAACATGCGTGACGTGACCGTTGAGGATATCTACATTGGCAATGGCGTTTCTGAGCTGATCGTGCAGTCCATGCAAGCGCTACTGAATATCGGTGATGAAATGCTGGTGCCTGCGCCAGACTATCCGCTGTGGACCGCCGCCGTGTCGCTTTCCAGCGGCAAGGCCGTGCACTATATGTGCGACGAGGAAGCAGGCTGGTTCCCGGATCTGGATGATATTCGCAGCAAAATCACCCCACGCACCCGTGGCATCGTGATCATCAATCCTAACAACCCAACCGGCGCGGTCTACAGCAAAGAACTGCTGGAACAGATCGTCGAGATCGCCCGCCAGCATGACCTGATCATCTTTGCCGACGAAATCTACGACAAGATCCTCTACGACGAGGCAGAGCATCACTCCATCGCCGCACTGGCCCCAGATCTGCTGACCGTCACCTTTAACGGCCTGTCCAAAACCTACCGCGTTGCCGGTTTCCGTCAGGGCTGGATGGTGCTCAACGGGCCGAAGAAGCATGCCAAAGGCTATATTGAAGGGCTGGAGATGCTGGCTTCCATGCGTCTTTGTGCCAACGTACCAATGCAGCATGCGATTCAGACGGCACTGGGGGGTTACCAGAGCATCAGCGAATTTATTCAGCCTGGTGGCCGCCTGTATGAACAACGTGACCGCACCTGGGAACTGCTGAACGATATCCCTGGCGTTTCCTGCGTGAAACCTCAGGGTGCGCTCTATATGTTCCCACGCATCGACGCCAAGCGCTTTAACATCCGCGACGACCAGAAGCTGGTGCTGGATCTGCTGTTGCAAGAGAAGGTGTTACTGGTACAGGGCAGCGCGTTCAACTGGCCTTACCCAGACCACGTCCGTATCGTTACTCTGCCCCGCGTGGATGAATTGGAAATGGCGGTGGGCAAACTGGGCCGCTTCCTGGAAACCTATCACCAGTAATTTTTGCCGGGCGCTGCGTGCGGCGCCCGTTTCTCTGATTGGCACTGACGCAGTATACTGCTCTCCTACAGACCCAAAGAGAGAACATCATGAGCCAGAGCCACTTCTTTGCCCACCTGTCCCGTTTGAAACTAATTAGCCGCTGGCCGCTGATGCGCAATGTGCGTACCGAAAACGTTTCCGAACACAGCTTGCAGGTCGCCTTTGTCGCCCATGCGCTGGCCGCGATCAAAAACCGCAAGTTTAACGGCAACCTGAATGCCGAACGCGTGGCGTTGTTGGCGATGTATCACGATGCCAGCGAAGTGCTGACCGGCGATATGCCTACTCCCATCAAGTATTACAATCCGCAGATTGCCCACGAATACAAAAAAATCGAGAAGATTGCCCAGCAAAAGCTGTTGGAGATGCTGCCGGAAGAGTTACAGAACGATTTCCGCTCTATCCTGGACGAACACCATCACAGCGAGGACGAAAAGCTGATCGTGAAGCAGGCCGATGCGCTATGCGCGTATCTGAAGTGTCTGGAGGAGCTGTCGGCGGGGAATAATGAATTCAAGCTGGCTAAGGCACGCCTGGAGAAGACGTTGCAGCTGCGTCATAGCCCTGAAATGGATTATTTTATGCAGGTATTCATCCCAAGCTTCAGCCTTTCGCTGGATGAAATCAGCAGCGACTCCCCCCTGTAAGAATAGAGCCAGGTGCTTATGCACCTGGCAATCTGAGACACCTTAGCCGCAGGTCGTACTTCCGGCATTTCCACTGTGAATTCCTGCTCCACCACCGAGCGTAAATCGATACGCTGGAAGGTTTGCGTGACCAGGAAACGGTAAATTTTATCCTGTGGGCCTTGTGAGAGAGCCACTCATGTATCTCGCACAACCGGACAGCAACAACAGAGAAGCTAAAGTAAGGGTTATAAATCCATGTTTCATTTTCATGGCAACTCCAGAAGGATCGCTAAACTAAGCTAGGGCGACACGGGTCGCCGTAAAGCCTCAACGAGCTGCTGCATGAGCCGATAAAATGCCAAAACGCTTTATGGTTTCGGTGGTTAGCTACTTCATCGTATTCTCAAAAAAAGATAAAGCGCCTTTTCTTAATCCTGATATAAAACGCAAACCGTGTGCTTAAAACGCATACAACCAAGGCACCAGGATCACACTGACAATCATCACCAGCACGGTGAACGGCACCCCAATTTTCAGAAAATCGCCAAACTTGTAGTTCCCCGGCCCCAACACCAGCGTATTGACCGGCGATGACACCGGCGTCATAAAGGCGGCGGAGGCGGCAATCGCGATAATCATGGCAAACGGATAAGGCGAAACGCCCATTTCGCGGGCAGCGGCGATAGCGATAGGGGCCATCAACACCGCCGTGGCGGTGTTAGAGATAAACAGCCCAATGGTGGCGCACAGGACAAACAGACAGGCCAGCATGACGTGTGGCCCGGCGTCACCGGCAACGTCCATCAACCCACGGACGATCAGGTCTACCCCGCCCGTTTTCTGCAACGCTTGGGCAAAGGGCATCATACCGACGATCAAAATGATGCTCGGCCAATGGATCGCTTTATAGGCACTTTCCATATCGATGCAGCGAAAGCGCCCCATCAACAGGCAAGCGATCAGCGCGGCGATCGGATTCGGGATCTCGTCGGTCAGCATCATAGCCACCATCAGCGCCAGGCAGAACAACGCGTGAGGAGCCTGGGTGATAGCCGGTGCCACTTCGTCCACTTCGGCTGGCAGGTTCAAGACGATAAAATCATGGGTTTTGGCCTGTAACTGGCGGATTGCTTTCCAATCGCCGATCACCAACAGAATGTCCCCCAGGCCCAGCGGTTCATCCACCAGCTTGCCTTGCAGGGTTTCGCCATTGCGGCGGATGCCGACTACGTTGAGATCGTAACGGCTACGGAAAGTGGCATCGCGCACGCTTTTCCCCAGCAGGGCCGACTCAGGGATTAGCGAAACTTCGGCCATCCCCACGTTGCGTGACTGTTCGGAGAAATATTCCCCCCGCAGCACCATGGGCTCAAGTTGTTGCTCACTACAGAACTGACGCAGATCGATATCGCAATCCGTCATGTCGATCAGCAGTACGTCCCCTTCGCGCAGTTCCGTGCTGCCAAAGGCGCTGATCATCACCCGGCGAAAACGCTTCCAGCGCTCGATGCCGATAACGTTGGCGCTGTAACGCGCGCGCAAATGCAATTCATCCAGCGAGCGGCCAATCAGTGGCGAACCGCTACGCACCGCCAAACGACGCGCCCGGCCGGTGAGCTTATAGTCGCGGATTAAATCGCGGAAAGTCCGGCGCTCCCAGGCCGACTTGGTCTTGGTGCCGCCGCTGTCGCCGAGCCAGCGGCGCGCAACCAGCATGTATCCCACGCCCAACAGCAACACCACCAGGCCAATTGGCGTAACGCCAAAGAACCCGAAACCATTGATGCCTTCACGCACCAGTTCGCTGTTGACCACCATATTCGGCGGCGTGGCAACCAGCGTCATCATGCCGCTGATCAAACCGGCGAAGCTCAACGGCATCATCAGCCGCCCTGGGGAGATTTTCATGCGTACCGCGACGCTGAGCACCACGGGAATAAAGATGGCTACCACCCCGGTTGAGCTCATAAAGGCCCCCAGTCCGGCAACGGTAAACATCAGCAGCATCATCATCTTGGTTTCACTGCTGCCCGCCACTCTCACCAGCCAGTCGCCAACCTGATAGGCCACCCCGGTGCGCACCAGCCCTTCGCCAATGACGAACAGAGCGGCAATCAAAATGACGTTAGGATCGCTGAAGCCAGCCGTTGCCTCTTGCAAGCTCAAGGTTCCACTGAGCACAAACGCGATGATCACCAACAGTGCCACCACATCCATGCGCAGCTTGTTGGTGGTAAACAGCACTATGGCTATTAACAGTAAACTCAAGACCCAAAGTAATTCGCTGTTCAAAACGGCCTCATTCTGCAGTGATCCCGGCATAAGAAATTAGCATAAAAAAACCCCGACGATGCGGGGTCTAATCAAATTGAGGTAAGAATGTGCAGATTAAGCAATAAGTTCGATGACAGCACCCTGCTCGGACTTGGCGATCTTGAGCTGTTCCAAGGAGGAAAGGATCAGATCCACCTGGTCCAGTTTCGGCGTGTCTACCGGTGCATTTACCGCAATCACCTGACAACCTGCAGCCAAACCAGAAAGGATCCCGGCAGGAGCATCTTCCACCACCACACAATCCTGCGGTGCCAACCCAAGACCTTGAGCCCCTAACAGGTAGGCGTCTGGATGCGGTTTACCCTGTTTAACACGCTCACTGGTGATAAACACCTCAGGAAGCGGCACCCCACCGGCAAGGCGGCGTGCGTTAGCCACTGGCACGGAACCCGAGGTGACGATTGCCCAAGGTATCCCCAACGCATTGATCCGCTCCAGCAAGGCCAATGCACCAGGCAGAGCGTTGACGCCGCCGGTATCCTCTGCTTCCACCTGCTCAAGCAATGTGAACTCATGCTGTAGTTCAGCCTCGGTGGCATTCGGCATAAAGTGACGCAGCGAGGTGATCGCCTGTTTTCCGTGGATAAAGTCCAGCACCTGTTGCGGGCTGATGCCATGGCGTTCTGCCCATTGCGTCCAGGCTCGCTCTACCGCCGGTAATGAATCTACTAACGTTCCATCAAGATCGAACAGAAAACCCTTACACTCCACGGGAAACCCCTCTACGTTTAATCAGGCATTGATGATTTGCGCAATCTCGACGGCGCTCAAATGATACTGGCGTGGGCAGGATAGCCAGATACTCAGCATGCGCTGGTATTTTTCCCACATTTTGGTTTGGGCGTTAAAGCCGTGGCTACCAGAATCGAAATGAGTATACCGCCCTTCCGTGTTCACCAGGAAACGCACATAGCTCAGGTAACGCGCTTCGGTTGCTGCATCAAAACCAAGGAATGCCAGGCGACGCGCGTCCAGCCCCTGGCGATCCTTGAGGTTCTCCCAGGAAACCTGGAGCGCATGGTGCATTTCCATGATGTTGATGATGGTGCGGCACACTTCTTCGCTCATCTCACCAAAATCACGATCCAGCTCGCGCATTTGCAAACCAAAACCGCGCTCGATGATCGTCTGCAAGCGGCGGTAGCGCTCTGCATTGTCCGGATCGAGCATGGTCATCATCTTGTATTGATTCGACAAAATCAGCCGTTGGGCGTGAGTCATTTCCATTTCATTGTCCTCAGTTCTGCAAATTAACCAGAGCATCGCATGACTTCAGTATGGCGTGGAATCACAACTAAACCTTTCTTTGATTTGAACCGGGATATTGGTCAAATGTGGGGCGTGGCCAGACATGATCAGGGCACGAATTTGCGGCATAAAGCAAGCAAGGCCGGTGAGTCCCCGGCCCAGTAGCGCTTAAAGATCGTCGAGGAAGGTTTTGTCCAACTGCTTGAAGGCACGCTTCAGCACGTCCGCCAGCGCCTGGTAGGTTGGCGTCCCTTCAACGGGGGCAATCGCCTGCCCGGCTTCCGCCAGCTTGTTACGGACCTCATGGAACCATTGCAGCAAGGTTGGCGGCAACGGCGTCACGGAACGTCGGCCCAACCACCACAGCCCCTGCATCGGCAGGCTACAGGCGAACAGCGCGGTGGCAATCGCCGGGCCAAGCTGACCACCGAGCGCAATCTGCCAGGTCAGGGTAAAAATCGCCAACGGGGGCATAAAGCGAACGGCAAAGCGGGTAGCGCGCGCCACGCGGTTCTCAGGGAAAAGCGGTGCCAGCCGTTTGTCTGCTGGCCAGGTTTTCATGTAATGCTGCCCGCGCTGGAATATCTGAAACCAGCTTACGGAACCGGATGGTCTGCTCGTCATTGCGCACCTCAACTTCACGTATAAAAAATAAATTATTCTTGCAAACACACTAACAAAAAAGTTGAAGCTTTAAATTTATTTTGTGTTTGTGGCGGGCTATCGGTATCCTAAGCCGGCCATGTGCCGGTAGAAGATGACAGAAGATTTGTCAACTTTTAGCCCTATCTCCCTAATCCTGCCGTTGGCGGCCATGTGGGGCTAGGAAGCGGTAAAAATCAGGATCGCTTAAACCGCAGAGAAATCATCGGTTTTTTCATCATTGTGTCCTTTGTATCACTGACATGATGTTAATCATAAATGTCAACGGCATTATGCGCTACGCTTGTTGTCTGATTGACGTTTTATTCACCACGTGTTTTTGGGTCTTCCTTAATACCAACACGAACTATAAGTAGGTACTTCCATGTCGAGTAAGCTAGTACTGGTCCTTAACTGCGGCAGTTCTTCCCTGAAATTCGCCATCATCGATGCAGCCAACGGTGAAGAATACCTCTCTGGCCTAGCCGAGTGCTTCCATCTTCCTGAAGCCCGTATCAAATGGAAAATGGATGGCGGTAAACAAGAAGCGGCACTGGGTGCCGGCGCAGCGCACAGCGAAGCGCTGAACTTCATTGTTAATACTATTCTGGCACAAAAACCAGAGCTTTCCGCCCAGTTGACCGCTATCGGCCACCGCATCGTGCACGGCGGCGAGAAGTTCACGGCTTCTGCCGTCATCAACGACGAAGTCCTGCAGGGTATCAAAGATTCGGTACCTTTTGCACCACTGCATAACCCGGCTCACCTGATCGGTATTGCTGAAGCGTTGAAATCCTTCCCTAATCTGGCTGATAAAAACGTTGCCGTGTTTGACACCGCGTTCCATCAGACCATGCCGGAAGAGTCCTACCTGTATGCCCTGCCGTACAGCCTGTACCGCGACCATGGCGTTCGTCGCTACGGCGCACACGGCACCAGCCACTTCTACGTGACGCAAGAAGCCGCGAAGGCGCTGAACAAGCCGGTTGACGAAGTTAACATCATCACCTGCCATCTGGGCAACGGCGGTTCCGTAACCGCAGTACGCAACGGTAAGTGTGTTGATACCTCCATGGGTCTGACCCCGCTGGAAGGCCTGGTAATGGGTACCCGCAGTGGTGACATCGATCCAGCCATCATCTTCCACCTGCACGACGCCATGGGCATGAGCGTTGACCAGATCAACAAGATGCTGACCAAAGAGTCTGGCCTGCTGGGCCTGACCGAAGTCACCAGCGACTGCCGTTACGTTGAAGACAACTATGACACCAAGGCCGATGCCAAGCGCGCCATGGACGTCTTCTGCCACCGTCTGGCCAAGTACATCGGTGCCTATAGCGCCCTGATGGAAGGCCGTCTGGATGCCGTGATCTTCACCGGTGGTATCGGTGAGAACGCTGCGATGGTACGTGAGCTGACCCTGGACAAACTGGGCCTGCTGGGCTTTGAAATCGATCATGAACGCAACCTGGCTGCCCGCTTCGGCAAATCAGGCAACATCACCAAAGACGGCAGCCGTCCGGCACTGGTGATCCCGACCAACGAAGAATTGGTCATCGCGCAAGACGCTTCCCGTCTGACCGCTTAATGCTCTCCACACCGTCAGCCCAGGCTGGCGGTGTTGTTTTGAGCCTGTCATCTTTGTCTGCGCCCCCGTTGCAGGCAGAAAACCGTGAAGAGGACTATTCTGTGTCACGTACAATTATGTTGATCCCCACAGGCACCAGCGTCGGTCTGACCAGCGTCAGCCTGGGTGTCATCCGCTCCATGGAGCAAAAAGGCGTTCGCCTGAGCGTGTTCAAACCTATTGCCCAACCGCGTACCGGCGGCGATTCCCTCGACCAGACCACCACCATCATCCGCAGCAACTCGACCATTCCGGCGGCCGAACCCCTGCGTATGAGCTACGTTGAGGGCCTGTTGAGCTCCAACCAGCAGGACGTGCTGATGGAAGAGATCGTGGCTCGTTACCACGAAAACACCAAAGACGCAGAAGTGGTGCTGATCGAAGGCCTGGTGCCTACCCGTAAGCATCAGTTCGCCAACTCGCTGAACTACGAGATCGCCAAAACGCTGAACGCAGAGATCGTCTTTGTGCTGGCACTGGGCAACGATTCTCCAGCCCAGTTGACCGAGCGCATCGAACTGGCTCGCTCCAGCTTCGGCGGCAGCAAGAACAAAAACATTACCGGCGTGATCATCAACAAGCTGAACGCTCCGGTGGACGATCAGGGCCGTACTCGCCCAGACCTGTCCGAAATCTTTGACGATTCCACCAAGGCCAGCGTAGCCAACGTCGATCCTGCACAGCTGTTCGCCAACAGCCCGCTGCCGGTGTTGGGTTGCGTACCGTGGAGCTTCGAACTGATCGCTACCCGTGCCATTGATATGGCCCGCCACCTGAAGGCGCGAGTGATCAACGAAGGCGACATCATGACCCGCCGGGTAAAATCTGTGACCTTCTGTGCGCGCAGCATTCCGCACATGCTGGAACACTTCCGCCCAGGTTCCCTGTTAGTCACTTCTGCCGACCGTCCGGACGTGCTGGTTTCAGCCTGCCTGGCCGCGATGAACGGCGTGGAAATTGGTGCCATCCTGTTGACCGGCGGCTACGAGATCGATGCCTCCATCAACAAGCTGTGTGAGCGCGCCTTTGAAACCGGCCTGCCGGTGTTCATGGTTGACACCAACACCTGGCAGACCTCGCTGAGCCTGCAAAGCTTCAACCTCGAAGTGCCTTCAGACGACCATCAGCGTATTGAGAAAGTACAGAACTACGTGGCCAGTCACATCAACGCCGAATGGATCGAGTCCCTGACCGCCACTTCTGAGCGTTCACGTCGTCTGTCCCCACCGGCGTTCCGTTATGAGCTGACCGAGCTGGCACGCAAAGCGGGTAAACGCATCGTGCTGCCGGAAGGCGACGAGCCACGCACCGTGAAAGCGGCGGCCATCTGTGCCGAACGTGGTATCGCGGAATGTGTGCTGCTGGGTAATCCGGAAGAGATCAAACGCGTTGCCGCCGCGCAGGGCGTTGAGCTGGGTAAAGGCATCGAGATCGTCGATCCGGTCGCCGTGCGTGAACTCTATGTGCCGCGTCTGGTTGAGCTGCGCAAGAGCAAGGGCATGACCGAAGTGGTTGCGCGTGAGCAGTTGGAAGACAACGTGGTTCTCGGCACCCTGATGCTGGAGAAAGGCGAAGTTGACGGCCTGGTTTCCGGTGCCGTTCACACCACCGCCAATACCATCCGCCCACCGTTGCAGTTGATCAAAACCGCACCGGGCAGTTCCCTGGTTTCCTCCGTGTTCTTCATGCTGCTGCCTGACCAGGTTCTGGTCTACGGTGACTGCGCGATCAACCCGGATCCAACCGCTGAACAGCTGTCTGAAATCGCCATTCAGTCTGCCGATTCCGCAGCCGCATTCGGTATCGAACCACGCGTAGCGATGATCTCTTACTCTACCGGTAATTCCGGTGCAGGTAGCGACGTTGAGAAAGTGCGTGAAGCGACCCGTCTGGCACAGGAAAAACGCCCGGATCTGATCATCGATGGCCCACTGCAATATGACGCAGCGATCATGGCCGACGTGGCCAAATCTAAAGCGCCTAATTCGCCAGTAGCCGGTCAGGCGACCGTGTTCATCTTCCCGGATCTGAACACCGGTAACACCACTTATAAAGCGGTGCAGCGTTCTGCTGACCTGGTATCTATCGGGCCAATGCTGCAAGGCATGCGCAAGCCGGTGAACGACCTGTCCCGTGGTGCTCTGGTTGACGACATCGTCTATACCGTAGCCCTGACGGCGATCCAGTCGGCTCAGGCTGATGCACAGGCAGCTAAAGCCTGATGAGACAAAGGTGCCACTACGGCACCTTTAGACTCTGGTAATACCGATAACGGCCTGGTGATCATCACCGGGCCGTTTTATTTTTGGCGTCAACAAAGAGTAAGCAATGCACCTCCTGATG
>NZ_JBKABN010000015.1:0-148898 GCF_046269175.1 Serratia sp. J2 | reverse complement strand
AAACTTAACGTGGTCGCAGATCGATCACCCGCTGGGCCTTGCCTTCCGAGCGAGGAATATCGCCACAGTTGGCAATGCTGACGTCGGTGCTGACCCCAACGATCGATTTGATATGGTGACGCAACTGGTGGCAAATATCGCAACGCTGCTGGTGGTTGAGCGTCAACGCCGACTCTTTCAGCTCCACCCGCACGGCCAACGTATCCAGATGCCCGGCACGGCTCACCTGCAACTGATAATGCGGCGACAGATGCTCGAACTGCATAATCTGTTCCTCAACCTGTGACGGGAATACGTTCACGCCGCGAATGATCAGCATATCGTCGGAACGGCCAGTGATTTTGCCCATCCGGCGCATGTTGCGGGCATCCCCTGGCATTAGGTGGGTGAGGTCGCGCGTGCGATAGCGGATCACCGGCAGTGCCTCTTTGGTCAGCGTGGTGAAAACCAGTTCGCCATGCTCGCCGTCAGTCTGTATCGCGCCCGTTTCAGGATTGATGATCTCCGGCAGGAAGTGGTCTTCCCAGATGGTCGGACCGCCGCCGCTTTCGGCACACTCCATCGCTACCCCCGGCCCCATCACTTCGGAAAGGCCGTAGATATCCAGCGCTTTGATCCCCATGCGTGACTCGATCTCATGGCGCAGGGATTCTGACCAGGGTTCGGCACCGAACACGCCCAAACGCAGGGAGCAGTTGCGCGCATCGCCCCCCATTTTGCGTTCCAGCTCGTCGATCAGTGTCAGGCAGTAGGAAGGGGTCACCATGATCACGTCGGGTTTGAAATCCAGGATCAGCTGCACCTGCTTCTCCGTCTGGCCGCCGGACATCGGGATCACCGTCGCACCCAGACGTTCTGCGCCATAGTGCGCGCCCAACCCGCCGGTAAACAGGCCATAACCGTAGGCAACGTGGATTTTGTCTTTGGCTGTGGCCCCGGCAGAGCGTAGGCAGCGGGCGACAATATCGGCCCAGTTATCGATATCCCGCTGGGTATAACCTACGACCGTTGGGCGGCCTGTGGTGCCAGATGAAGCATGAATGCGCACCACCTGTTCCATCGGCACGGCAAAGGTGTCGAACGGGTAGTTGTCACGCAGATCCTGCTTGGTGGTGTAGGGGAATAGCGCCAGATCGCTCAGTTGTTTCAGATCGCTCGGATGCACACCGGCCTGATCGAACTTGCGTTGATACATCGGTACGTTGTTGTAGGCATGGTGCAGGGTCCATTGCAGGCGCTCCAGCTGTAATGCTTCGATTTCGTCGCGTGAAGCAAATTCAATCGCGTCGATGGGCCGTGGATTTGTAGTCATCTTTTTAGCCTCGCAGGTGTTAGACACGCTCTATAATCATGGCAATGCCCTGACCGACGCCAATGCACATGGTGCACAGTGCGTAACGGCCAGCGCGACGTTCCAGCTCAAACAGGGCGGCCAGCGCCAGGCGCGCACCGCTCATGCCCAATGGATGGCCAAGAGCGATGGCACCTCCGTTGGGATTGACCTGTTCGGCATCATCCGGCAGACCAAGCTGGCGCAACACCGCCAACGCCTGTGCGGCGAATGCTTCGTTAAGTTCAATGACGTCCATCTGCGCCAGGCTTAACCCGGCGATTTCCAGAACTTTGCGGGTCGCGGGCAGCGGGCCGATCCCCATCAATCTCGGTTCCACGCCGCAGGTGGCGGTAGCGACAATGCGTGCCCGTGGCGTCAAACCTTGCTGCAAGGCCATGGCTTCGGAAGCGACAATCAGCGCCGCCGCACCGTCGTTGACGCCAGAGGCATTCCCGGCGGTGATACAACCCGGCTGACGGAACGGTGTTTTCAGTTTTTGCAGTTGCTCCAGCGTGGTTTCTGCGCGTGGGTGTTCGTCTTCGCTGAACTGAGTAATGACTCCTTTCTTGCCGCTGAGGCTCACCGGAATAATTTCCTGTGCCAGGATCCCCCGCTGCTGTGCCAGGGCGGTGCGCTGCTGGCTGCGTAGAGCAAAAGCATCCTGATCTGCACGGCTGATGCCAAACTGCGCCGCGACGTTTTCGGCGGTTTCTGGCATCGAGTCGGTACCGAAAGCCGCATGCATCAGTGGGTTAACAAACCGCCAGCCGATGGTGGTATCAAACATCTGTGCCTGACGGCTGAAGGCGCTGTCCGCCTTGCCCATGACCAGCGGGGCACGGGTCATGGATTCGGCCCCTCCGGCCAATACCAGACTGGCTTCTCCGGCCTTGATGCTGCGGGCCGCCATCGCCAACGCATCCAACCCCGAACCGCATAGCCGGTTGATGGTGGTGCCGGAAACGTTTTGTGGTAGCCCGGCCAGCAGCGCCGCCATACGGGCCAGATTGCGGTTGTCTTCTCCGGCCTGATTGGCGCAGCCTAGGATGACATCATCCACCCGTGACCAGTCCACGTTAGGGTGGCGCTCCAACAGAGCACGCAGCGGCAGGGCGGCTAAATCGTCGGCCCGCACGTTTGCCAGCGCACCGCCGTAACGGCCAATCGGCGTGCGGACGCCATCGCAAATAAAAGCCTGATTCATGGCTGCTCTCCTAAAATGCTGTGGCCCAACCGATGGGCGCGGCCACGGAACCAGGCGACGGTTTTCCCTAATTGATTAACGATCTCAACGTCGTACAATCCGGTGGTTTTACCCTGATGGCGCACTTCAGCGCAGGCGGTGAGGCGGTCGCCTGCCAGCGCGGGACGGATAAAATCGATGGTGCAGCCAGAAGCGACTGCTGCCAGCCCCTGACTGTTGCAGGCATAAGCAAAGGCGGTATCTGCGAGGCTGAACAGTTGGCCACCGTGGCAGGTCTGGTGGCCATTGAGCATCTGCGGGCCGACGGTCATGCTGACTTTGGCCATGCCAGCATCCACGGCATCAATGCGCATATCCATTGCCTGTGCACAAGTATCTTGGCTAAACATCTGTTCGGCGCAGCGCTGGGCCAGCGCGCGGGGAGTGTTGGCATTCATCAACATTGAGCTCCTGAATAATTGGCGGCATAACGGCGCAGCAGCGGTATTGGGCGATAGCGGGGTTCCGCGTAATAACGTTGCAGGTTTTCCAGCGTGGTGAGGATCTGTTGCCAGCCGAGCTTGCTGCCCCAGGCCAGCGGACCTTGCGGGTAGTTGACGCCAAACCGCATGGCATCGTCGGTATCGGCGGCGTTGGCCACGCCTTTGTTCACCACGTCCAGGGCTTCATTAGCCAGCATGGCGACGGTGCGCATCACCAGCAGGCCCGGGTAGTCCGGCAGGTGGATCACCTGTTTACCCAGCGATTGCAGCAGGCGGATGACCTTGGCCGTGTGCGGCACCGTGTTCTGTTCGGCGCTGCTGATGGCGATAACGGGGGCGTGCTGATAGTTGACGGACAGGTCGAACAGAACCACGGGCGATCCGATTTCTTCGGCGACTTGGCTTGCTGTTTTACCATTTGTTAACATAAATGTAACTTCATCGATCCGGGCAAATGGACTGGTCTGGCCAGGATGTTTGATCGCCGCCGCATTTCCCGTCAGCAACTGTGCAAACTCGCCCATGGCCGACCAGTCGCCGTGCAACGTGACGGACTGAGGCAAGTCAGCCGTTACCGCCGAAGCAAAAGTTGCTGACGGTAGGGCCTGCTCACTGTCATAACGGTAGAAACCCCGGCCACTCTTGCGGCCCAAATGCCCGGCAGCAACGAGTTCCTGCTGCACCAGTGAAGGAGTAAAGCGGCTGTCCTGATAAAAGGCGTGATAGACCGATTCGGTGACGGCATAGTTGACGTCTTGACCGATCAGATCCGTCAGTTGCAGTGGCCCCATGGCGAAGCCACCAGCATCACGCAGTACGGCGTCAAGGGTGGCCGGATCGGCAATCTGTTCTTCCAGAGCGCGCAGGGTTTCACCGTAGAAAGGCCGGGCGACGCGGTTGACGATAAAGCCTGGCGTAGAACGGCACACGACACTGTGTTTACCCCATTGTTGAGCCAAGGTTTGCAGGCTGCTCAGCGTTTCCGGGCTGGTTTCCAGCCCACCGACGATCTCCACCAGTTTCATTAACGGAGCCGGGTTGAAGAAGTGCAGGCCCGCCATGCGCTGCGGATGCTGCAGCGCGCTGGCGATGGCGGTAATAGAGAGTGACGAGGTATTGCTGGCAAACAGCGTATCGGTAGAACATATCGCCTCCAGATCGCGAAACAGGCTCTGTTTGATCGGCAACTTTTCTGCCACCGCTTCGATCACCAGGCTGCAGTCGGCCAGATCGCTTAACGAGCCGGTCAACTGAATATGAGCCAGCAGGGTTTCGGTGCTGTGGGCATCGGCTTTACCTGCCTCGACCCGCTTGCGCAGGCGTTGCTCGAGCTGCTCAAGTGCGCGGGAGGCGGCGGGCAGGGCGATATCGAACAGCTTGACCTGATGCCCTGCTGCGGCGGCCACCTGAGCAATGCCGATCCCCATGGTTCCGGCACCAATCACGGCCACCGTTGCGGAGGTGGTTATGGCATTCACCGCCATTTTCTCTCTCATGCTATTTCCCGCTGAAGTTCGGTTGGCGTTTGGCAAAGAAGGCGCTGACGCCCTCGCGATAGTCGTCACTACGGCCACCCAAGCGTTGCAAATCGCGCTCTAAATCGAGCTGCTGGTCAAGCGTATTGCTGGCCGAGCGGTACATGGCCTTTTTAATCAGCCCCAGGCCGTAGGTAGGTTGGGTGGCAAGCTGTTTGGCCATGCTTTGGGTATGATCGGCCAGCTCGGCGGCGGCCACGACCTGCCAGATCATTCCCCACTCCAGCGCCTGCTGAGCACTGATTTTGTCCCCCAGCAGCGCCATACCCATGGCACGTGCATGCCCGGCCAGGCGTGGCAGATACCAACTGCCGCCGGAATCCGGTACCAGGCCCAGTTTGCAGAAGGATTGGATAAAGCTGGCGTTGTCGGCGGCCACCACGATATCGCAGGCCATTGCCAGCGCGGCACCTGCTCCGGCAGCAACGCCATTGACCGCGCAGACAATCGGCTTGGGTAGGGCGCTCAGGCGTCGGATCAGCGGGTTGTAAAAACGTTCTACGGACAGCCCAAGATCCGGGGGGGCCTGATCCACACTGACGTTACGATCGTTCAGATCCTGCCCGGCGCAGAAGCCGCGCCCGGCACCGGTGATCAGCACGCAACGCACGCTGTCATCTCGCTCCGCTACGGTTAGCGCCTCGCTGAGCTGGTGGTGCATTTCATCGTTAAAGCTGTTGAGCCGATCGGGGCGGTTCAGGGTAATGGTCAACACCCCGGCTTCGATGTGGCTAAGAATTAATGCGTTTTCCATAAATCAGCGCCCTTGATAGTTCGGTGTACGTTTTTCGAAGAAGGCGGCAATGCCTTCCCGGCGATCTTCGGTGGCGGCCAGGGTGACAAACTGCTGGCGTTCCATCTGCAAGCCTTGGCTTAGGCTGGTTTCCTGTGCCTGTTTTAGTGCCTGTTTGGCCGCGCGCAGCGCCAGCGGTGCCTGTTGGCTGATGCGTTGGGCCAGTTGTTGAGTACGCTCCAGCGTTAATGCGTCGACACAAACCTCGCTTACCAGCCCGGTTTGCAGTGCGCAGCGGGCGTCGATGGCTTCGCCGGTCAGCACCATTTGATAGGCGCGGGACTTGCCCACGCTGCGGATCAGGCGTTGAGTACCACCGGCACCGGGCATCAGGCCTAAAGTGATTTCCGGCAGGCCGAAGCGGGCGCTTTCGCCGCAGAGGGTAATGTCGCAGGCCAGAGCTAGTTCACAGCCTGCACCGAGCGCGTAACCGTTCACTGCCGCCAGCAAGGGTTTGCTGAACTGGGCCAATCGCTGCCATAGCAAAGGGCGGTGATCGAGCTGGGTGGCGGCGACATCCTGCTGCTGTAATTCGCGCAGATCGGCACCGGCAGCGAAGAACCGGGCGGCACCGGCGATCACCACGGCACCGACGTCGGCGTCGCTATCGGCTTGTTCCAGTTGATAAACCAACTGCTCCAGGCAGGCTGTGCTCAACGCATTGCGGGCATCGGGGCGGTGCAGCGTCAGTGTGACCACGCGTTGCTGCTGTTCGCGCAGGATCCAAGGGGTTTCCATCGTCGGCTCCTAAACGTCAAAGTCCAGCACCACGCCTTCTCCGCGTGGCCAGGACTGGCAGCTCAAGACATAGCCTGCCGCCAGTTGATCCGGCTCCAGGCTGTAGTTGATCGCCATATCCACTTCACCGGCCTTCAGCTTGCATTTGCAGGTGGCGCAGACGCCGCCTTTGCAGGCGTAGGGCAAATCGGCCCCCTGACGTAATGCGGCATCCAGAATGCTGTCATCCTCGCTGCCGACGTCGATTTTGAGGCTGCGGCCGTCGAGCCGGATCTCTACCTGAGTCGCGTTGCGGCTGCCTGCGTTGGCCGGCCGGGCGACGATGCCGCTGGTGTTGAAACGCTCGCTGTGAATATGTTCGGCAGGCATACCGGCCAGCTCCAGCACGGTGTGCGCGTCGTCCATCATCGTTTCCGGGCCGCAGATAAAGGCGTGGTCGAACTCGTTGAAGTTCACTAACGTGTTACCCAGCGCGGTCAGGTGGTCACGATCGATGCGGCCACTGAGCAGCGGGCTGTCGAGATTTTCCTGGCTAAAGAGATACAGCGGTTGGAAGCGCTGTGGATAACGGTTTTTCAGATCCGAGAGGGCTTCCTTAAACATCACCGAGCGGCTGGTGCGGTTGCCGTAGATCAGCGTGAACTGGCTGTTGGGTTCCAATTGCAACGTCGCCTTGATGATCGATAGCATCGGCGTGATACCGGAGCCAGCGGCGATCGCCAGATAGTTGCCCTGGGTTTGTGCCTGCGGCTGGTAACCAAAGCGGCCCTGCGGCAGCATCACTTCCAACTCGTCGCCCACCTGCAGGCTTTGGTTGATAAACGAAGAGAAACGCCCCTGATGGATCGCCTTGATGCCGATTTGTAATACGCCGTCCTGCGGTGCGCTACAGATGGAATAGCAGCGGCGCAGCTCTTCACCGTTGACCCGCGCCTTGAGCGTCAGGTGTTGGCCAGGGGTATAGCCGTAATGGGATTTCAGTTCGTCCGGGACGCGCAGCGTGATGGCTACGGCGTCCGGCGTTTCGCGCTCGATGGCTGCGACATTCAGGCGATGAAAGACCGTCATGGTTTTCAGTGCTCCTAAATACATTTGAAATAGTCGAACGGTTCCCGACATTCGCAGCAGCGGTAAAGCGCTTTGCAGGCGGTGGAACCGAACTCGCTGATCTTTTCCGTGTGCTCACTGCCGCAACGGGGGCACTGCACCGGACCGTGAGCCAGAGGCTTTTCACAGGTTTGCCCCTGCGGTGGCGCCACGCCGTATTCACGCAGACGCTGGCGAGCATCCGCATTCATCCAGTCGGTGGTCCAGGCCGGGCTGAGGCAGATGGTGATCTTTACCGGGCTGAAACCTGCCTCGTTCAGCGTCTGTTCAATGGCGTTGAGCAGGTATTCGGTCGCCGGGCAGCCGGAATAGGTTGGAGTAAAGGTGATGTGCCAGCCTGCACCGTCGCGCTCCACGTCACGTACCATGCCCAGATCGGTAATGGACAGTACCGGCAGTTCGGGATCGCTGATCTGCTGTAAGCAGTGCCAGATCTGCGGGATCTCGGCCGGTTGCAGTCGGGTGATATTCATCTTTGCCTCTACCAGCTACAGTTCGGGTAAGCGCGTGGCAGAAACTGCATTTCTGTCAGCATCGGGCCGAGGTGTTCAGTGTGCCGCCCTTGCTTACCGCCGTGGCGAAATGCCTGCTCGGTGGGCAGCGCGAGCGTGGCCTGTTGCAGCGTGTCGTTCACCATGGCCTGCCACGGTGCCTGCAACTGGCGTGGATCGACGGCAATGCCCAGCTCGGCCAGTTGCAGTTCAATCTCATCGGCGTGGAACAGCTCGGCGGTGAAGCGCCACAGGTCGTTTAATGACTGTTGGATCTTCTGGTGGCTGATTTCACTGCCGTCACCCAGGCGGATCATCCAGCCGTGGCTGAAGCGCAGGTGATAATCCGCTTCCTTCAGCGATTTGGCGGCAATGGCGGCCAGTTGGCTGTCTTTGCTGCGGCTCAATTCCCGGTGCAGCAGTACGTGGTAGGTATCGAGCAGGAACTGGCGTACCAGCGTGTCGTTAAAGCCGCCGTTGGGCTGTTCTGCCAACAGCAGGTTGTGAAATTCACGTTCGTCGCGGCCAAAGGCCAGGCTGTCTTCGCTGTGTTGCGGGCCGGAAAGCTCGGCGGCATAGGCCAGAAAATTGCGTGCCTGACCCAGCAGATCGAGGCCAATATTGGCCAGTGCCAGGTCGATCTCCAGCTCAGGAGCATGGCCACACCAAGCGCACAGGCGCTGTGCCAGAATGAGCGGTGTATCGCCCAAGCGCAGGGCATAGCTGATTGTTGCTGCGTTACTCATCGTCATGGCCTGCCTCTACATGTTCTTGATGCCGTCGGGGATGGTGTAGAACGTGGGATGACGGTAGATTTTATCGTCGGAAGGATCGAAGAATGCCGCCCGATCCTCCGCTTGAGAGGCGATCAGGTGGCAGGATTGCACCACCCAGATCGAACAGCCCTCACTGCGGCGGGTGTAGGCATCGCGGGCGTTTTCCAGCGCCATCTGATCGTCTGCTGCATGCAGGCTGCCCACGTGACGATGGGCCAAACCCTGCTTGCTGCGGATAAACACTTCATACAACGGCCATTCGGCGTGAGTCATTTTTCTCTCCTCGATTAAGCTGCATTTGCCGCGCGTTTGCTGGCATGTGCCATGGCGCCATCCCGTACCCAACTGCCGTCGTCCCAGGCTTTACGCTTGGCTTGCAGACGCTCGTGGTTGCACTGCCCACGCCCCTGGATCACTTCGTGCAGCTCTGCCCAGTCGATCTCGCCAAAGCGGTAATGTCCGCTGGCCTCATCCCATGCCAAATCGGCATCGGGGGCGGTCATACCCAGGGCTTCCAACTGCGGTACGGTGTTATCGATAAACTTCTGCCGCAGCTCGTCATTGCTGTGGCGTTTGATCTTCCAGGCCATGCTCTGCGCGCTGTGGGGTGAATCGCTATCATTGGGGCCAAACATCATCAGCGCTGGCCACCAGAAACGGTTGATGGCGTCCTGTAGCATGGCCTTTTGCGCTTCGCTGCCCTGGGCCATCACCATCACGGCTTCATAGCCCTGACGCTGGTGGAAGCTCTCTTCTTTACAGATTTTCACCATCGCTCTGGCATAGGGGCCGTAAGAGGCACGGCATAGGGCTACCTGATTGACGATGGCTGCACCGTCTACCAGCCAGCCGATCACGCCAATGTCAGCCCAGTTCAGCGTTGGGTAGTTGAAGATGGAGGAGTATTTCATCTGACCGGCGAGCATCTTTTGGTAGATATCCTGGCGGGTGCAGCCGAGGGTTTCCGCCGCGCTGTACAGATAAAGGCCATGCCCGGCCTCATCCTGGACTTTCGCCAATAACACCGCTTTACGCCGCAGGGAAGGGGCACGGGTCAGCCAATTGGCTTCTGGCAACATGCCGACCACCTCGGAATGCGCATGCTGGCCGATTTGTCGGATCAGATTGCGGCGATAGGCATCCGGCATCCAGTCTTTGGCTTCGATGGAGATATCGGCGGCGATCTTGTCGTCAAAGTGCTGCTGAAATTGTGTGTCAGTTGTCATGCTTGCCTCTTGGTGATTCATGTTTTTCACATTAAAACCAAAAATGTGAATCACTTTAACTAACCTTAAAGCTACAAGTTGATAACAACAAGATCAAATGCAAATGCTGTGGTTTTGCGATGAGCATCACAATACTTTTTATTATTTTGTTGATTTAAATGACTATTTATTTTCGGTGTCTATCGATAACGGTGGTGTTAACTTTGCGATTTAATGATTTTGTTTTGCTTTTGTTAAATTTTAACCTGGCATAAAGTGGAAATTATGTGATACATCATTAATCTTGATAGTGTCTATTTATGAATTCCGGAGGAGCAAATGCAGCAGTTAACCAGTTACCTTTCTGGCGCTTGGGTGTACGGACAGGGTCAATCCCGCGAGATCCAGCATGCCGTTACCGGCGAGCCTTTGTATCAGGTCTGCTCCGACGGGTTGCCGTTGGCTGCCAGCCTGAGTTATGCCCGCAAGCTGGGTGGCACGGCGCTGGCAAAGATGACGTTTCAACAGCGCGCTCAGATGATGAAAGCGGTGGCTAAACACCTGCTGGCTAATAAAGAAGCGCTATATCAGATCTCCTATCAAACCGGTGCTACGCGTAATGACAGCTGGGTTGATATCGAAGGCGGTATTGCCACGCTGTTCTCCTATGCGGGATTGGCCGGGCGCGAACTGCCGGACGATACGCTGTGGCCGGAAGATGAGCTGATCCCACTCTCCAAGCAGTCACAGTTTGCCGCACGCCATGTGCTGACTTCTCGCCCCGGTGTCGCACTGCATATCAACGCCTTTAACTTCCCTTGCTGGGGAATGTTGGAGAAACTGGCACCCACTTGGTTGGCGGGGATGCCTGCCATCATCAAACCCGCCACCGCTTCGGCACAGCTAACCCAGGCGATGGTGAAGCTGATTATTGACAGCGGGTTGGTGCCTGAAGGGGCGTTACAGCTAATCTGCGGCGGCGTGGGTGATATGTTCGAGCACCTCGATTATCAGGATGCGGTCACCTTTACCGGCTCGGCGCAAACCGGGCAGAAGCTGCGTTCTCATCCGCGCCTGCTGGAAAAATCGATCGCCTTTACCATGGAAGCGGACTCGTTAAACTGTTGCGTGCTAGGGGAGGACGTGACGCCAGAAATGCCGGAGTTTGCGCTGTTTATCAAAGAGGTCAGCCGCGAAATGACCAGCAAGGCGGGGCAAAAATGTACCGCTATCCGGCGCATTATCGTTCCGGTAGCCCGCATTGCCGAGGTACAGCAAGCGCTGTTGCAGCGCCTGGCTGGCGTAAAGATTGGTGACCCACAGCTGGAGCAGGTGCGGATGGGAGCGTTGGTCAATCAGGAACAGCGTGACGACGTGCAGCAAAAGGTGGAATTCCTGCTGCGCAATGGCTGTGAGCCACTCTGTGGTGCAACGCTGGATAAGTTGAAGGTGGTGGGCGATGGCGCTCAATCAGGTGCTTTTTATCCGATCACCCTGCTGTACTGCGCCGATCCGTTCCGCCATCAGGCCGTACATGGCACCGAGGCGTTTGGCCCGGTGGCGACGCTGATGCCTTATCAAACTACCGCACAGGCCATTGAGTTGGCGTTGCTGGGGCAAGGTAGTCTGGCCGGATCGTTGGTGACGGCTGATGCGGAGTTGGCTTCACAGTTTATTCGAGCAACCGCCTGCGCCCATGGCCGCATGTTGGTGCTGGATCGCCATGCGGCTACGGAATCGACCGGCCACGGTTCACCATTGCCTTTGCTGGTGCATGGTGGGCCAGGGCGAGCTGGCGGCGGGGAAGAGCTTGGTGGGTTACGGGCGGTAAAACACTATATGCAGCGCACGGCGATCCAGGGCAGCCCGTCGATGCTGGCGGCCATCAGCCGTGAATGGGTACGAGGTGCCGACGTGGTGGAGGAACAGGTACACCCGTTCCGCAAATACTTTGAGCAGTTGCAGATTGGCGAAAGCTTGCTGACCGCCCGCCGTACCATTACCGAAGCCGACCTCGTCAACTTTGCCTGCCTGAGCGGCGACCATTTCTACGCGCATATGGACAAGATCGGCGCGGCAGAATCACTGTTTGGTGAGCGAGTGGCCCACGGTTACTTTGTGGTTTCTGCCGCCGCCGGGCTGTTCGTCGATCCGGGCGTCGGGCCGGTGATTGCCAACTACGGCATGGAAAACCTGCGTTTTATCGAGCCGGTGAAAATTGGCGATACCATTCAGGTGCGGTTGACCTGTAAAAAGAAAATCCGCAAGCCGCAAAAAACCGCTGAGGATCGTCCGCATGGCGTGGTGGTCTGGGATGTGCAGGTGCTCAATCAGCATCAGCAGGCCGTGGCGCTGTATAGCATTCTGACGCTGGTGGCGCGCCAGGAAGGGGACTTCAACACGGTGCACTAAGGCTGGATCGTCAGGGGCATCATGTTAAGATGCCCCCATTATTTGCTGAAATGATCTACCCTAACTATTCTGAGCCTAGAGGCTGCAAACCCGGTTCTTGCCGCCTTTTTTCGCCGTATACAGGGCGTTATCCGCCAGGCTGACCAGGCTCAGCGGCGTATCGTTATACGGATGCGGGATTTTTGCACTGGCACCGATGCTGGCGGTGATAATCCCCAGCGGGCTGCCTGTGTGGGCGATCTTCAACTGCCGGATGCCCTCCAGAACCCGTTCGGCAAAGGCAATTGCGCCTTGAAGATCGGTATCCGGCAGAATAATTGCCAGCTCCTCACCGCCGTAACGCGCCATCAGATCGCCAGGACGGTTGACCATGCCTTGCAACATGCGGCCCAACTGCTGCAAACACTGATCCCCAGCCACGTGGCCGTAGATATCGTTAAACTGTTTAAAATAATCAATATCCAGCATCAACAGGGCAACGCTGCGATCGTTGCGCGCCGCTCGCGTCATTTCGTTTTTTAGCGCGATATCAAACTGACGGCGATTGGCCAGGCCGGTCAAGCCATCTAGCAAAGCCAGTTCTTCCAGCGTGTGGTTCATCAGCGTCAGTTGATCACGGGTGCGCACCAGCTCGACTTCGGTCTGTACGCTTTGGTTAATCTGACGTATCAGCACCAACCCCAGGGCCAACAGTATGGACAGCAGGACTCCTCCACCGAGTGCAAAAAGTGACGCATCGTTGCGCCAGTCGGCCAGAACGTCTTTTTTCGACAGCCCGGCGGTGATCACCAGCGGATAACGCTCCACCTGCGAATAACCATAAACCCTTTCTACATTGTCAAACTGTGAGACCATGGTGACGTTGCCAAAAGGTGAATGCGGCAGAACTTCGCGGAATAAAATGCTATGGGAGATGTTTTTCCCGATGGCATCCTCATTGTAAGGGCGGCGATATAAAATGGAGCCGTCGGCCAGTATCAGGCTGAGTGAGGCGTCGTTGTTAAGGGCAAAGGTGTTGTAAAACTGGCGGAAATAATCGACATACAGCGTCGAAATGACCACGCCGGCAAAGCTGCCGTCCGCATGGTTCAGGCGGCGCGACACCGGGATAACCAAATCGCCGGTCGAGCGGCTGCGGATCACCTCGCCTATATAAATCATATTATTGTTATGAGTGACGTGGTATTTAAAATACGCCCGGTCGGCATTATTGGCATGGCTGAGGGGTTTACCGTTGGACGTCAGGATCCAGTTGCCCTGGGCATCATAGATAAAACTGCCATGCAGTTGCGGAAAGTTACTGGCCTGAGTCTGCATGATTTTTTGCAGGCGTAAACGCTGGGGTTGGCCCAAGCCATCGGTTTCAATCCGTTCGCTAAGATCGGCCAGGTTACTGTCTACCTGCGCAAAGGTATCTTCGGCGTGCTGTGCCAGCGATCGGGCCAGATTCTGCGAGTCATTTTCGGCAATTTGCAGGTTGCGTTGATGAGCGTTCCAGATTTGCCAGGCGTTGAACATGATCAGGGTAAGCACGACGATAATAACGAACACGCCAGCCTGATAGAGTAACGGCGAGTTTTTGTTTTTCCCGGATAATGGCTGTTTTTGGGGCGGGAGCTGGGGTGCTGGCATAGCATTCCTGTCATGGAATCAATGGGGGATGGGTATTGCGAACAATCTTAACCCTTCTATTTCCATCTTGCATGTCCCGTTATATTTCCAGGATATGTTCAGCATAAATTGGTACCGGGGAGGCGCATGGCAGCACTATCTGACGCTATGATGCAGGTTTTACTGATGCTGGCGGTATATTACCCGTTAACGCTCCTGGCGTTGGCCGGGTTGATGATTATCGCCTATCAGCGGCGTAAAACACCGTTCTGGCGGTTGGCTCTGGTTTTGTTGCTGGTGTTGTTTGTCTTGTTCTCTCTGGTGGCTTCAAGCTGGCATCGTTAGCACTGGGCAGTGCCTACCCTCACAGCAAGGCACTGCATCATGTGGCTACTCGACGTTGACCATCCAGTTGACACCGAACTTATCGGTCAGCATGCCAAAGCCCTTGGCCCAGAAGGTCGGTTGGAAAGGCATGGTGATGCTGCCACCTTGGGCTAGCCGGTTAAATACCTCGCGGCCTTGCTCGACGTTCTCACTGCGGATCGACAGTGAATAACCGCTATGTGCCGGGCCAGTAGGGTCGGCCGG
Source organism: Serratia sp. J2 (assembly GCF_046269175.1). Lineage (NCBI taxonomy): Bacteria > Pseudomonadati > Pseudomonadota > Gammaproteobacteria > Enterobacterales > Yersiniaceae > Serratia > Serratia sp. J2. The sequence goes on along the minus strand of NZ_JBKABN010000015.1, from coordinate 134,620 downwards.
ACACCCATCCGATGCCATAATCACGTTATCTCCGATCACCAGCCTGGCATGCATAATCGAGTCAGGATCGGCATTGGGCGGCCCATTTTGCTGCTCCTCTGCCGGGATATCTTTGTAACGCATCATGATTTCTATATTGCCGTTTAGCTGCTGGGCATAAAAATTCACCGCTTGCTCACAGTTACCGGTAAAAAACAGATAGGGTTGAATCAACATAGTTCCTCCTCTTCAATCCCATGCCCGACAAGGTTGCTGAATTTGTAGGGGGTGAGCATGTCCGAACTTAGGGGAGTCGCATGCTGCGCCCGCTTAACTGCTGGGCCGAGGAGCGCCAAAATAGAAAAACAGCGCCTTGATCAGGAATGGCTAGTCTGGTCGGACACGTTCACATAAACAACAACGCGGCGGAACCATCCCACACGGCGGCCAGGGCATAGACCAAAACCAAAAACAGCATGAAAGGAGGGTTGCTCATGACGCTATCCTCGGTCGAAGTTCAGTTGAGCATTCTTCAGTATAGCTGATTATCGCCACGCAACATGACAGTTGGATGAAAATCGCACAATTTTTATGCGCAGTTTTTCAGACTACAAGATGTAGGTAACCCGCTGATTTTTGACTATAGTAATAAGGTACAGAGGCGTTAATTCTGTCAGTGGGTGGTCGCTGACGGAGAACGTTTTGATAACGGTATTGCCAGCAATTTCGGGCAACGGGTCAATGAGGGAGAGTAAAAATGGGTATTATTTCCTGGATCGTTTTTGGGTTAATCGCCGGTATTCTGGCCAAGTGGATCATGCCGGGTAAAGACGGCGGCGGTTTTATCATGACCGTGATCCTGGGTGTGGTGGGTGCGGTTGTCGGCGGCTATATCAGTACCTTCTTCGGTATGGGCCGGGTTGATGGCTTTAACCTGGGCAGCTTTGTAGTTGCCGTTGTCGGTGCTCTGGTGGTGCTTTTTGTCTACAGAAAGATCAGAAGCTAAGCCGGGTTCGATCAACAGGGGTCGCTAAGGCGGCCCTTTTCTTTTAAATGCGACAAACGTACAGCGTTTGAGAAGGGGATAGCGATGGGATTATTGGATGGGTTAGTTGGGGCATTGAGCGGTGGTAAAGGTATGGATTACAGCGCCATCTTGCAGTGGGTTGAGCAGCAGGGGGGCTTGCCGGCCATTCTGGATAAATTCCGTCAGGGAAATTTGGCGGACGTGGTCGCCTCCTGGATCGGCACGGGTGAAAATCAGCCAATCAGCGGCGAACACGTTGAGCAGGCGTTGAGCACCGATGCCATTGCACAGTTGGCCGGTAAGTTGGGGATCGATCCGGCGCAGGCTTCTGCCCTGATTGCCCAGTATTTGCCGATGATCACCGACAAACTGTCACCTAATGGTCAGGAGCCGCAGGGCGGCGATTTGATGAGCGCCGGGATGGATTTGCTGAAAGGCAAACTGTTCGGCTGATATGAGGCTGTGTCCCTTAATTGCACGTGAGTGCCGCTGGAGGTCATTTGGACGCGTTGCAAGGCACCACGGTCAATTGAGGGACACAGCCTAGCCCTCCGGTTTCTGGCCGGAGGGTTGCTATTACAGCGTCAGCATAATTTTACCGATATGCGCACTGGACTCCATCAAGGCATGGGCCTGCGCGGCTTGTTCCAATGGGAACGTCTGGAAAATCTGTGGCTTTAACTCCCCGCGTTCCAGCAACGGCCACACTTTCAGCTCCAGTTCGGCAGCGATCTGGGCTTTATCTTCCACACTGCGCGCCCGCAGCGTTGAGCCGGTATGGGTCAGGCGTTTAAGCAGCAATGGCATCAGGTTCAATTCTTTCACTACGCCGTTTTGCGTGCCGATCTGAACGATACGCCCATCCATTGCGGCGGCGCGGTAGTTCTTCTCCACGTAATCCCCCGCGATCAGATCGACGATGACATCGGCCCCTTTCCCATTGGTGGCGGTTTTTGTCAGCTCGACAAAATCTTCGGTGCGGTAGTTGATGGCGACGTCAGCCCCCAACGCCAGGCTGGCCTCACGCTTTTCTTCAGAGCCAACGGTAGTAATGACATAGGCGCAGAAGGCTTTGGCCAACAGGGTGGCAACCGTGCCAATGCCAGATGTGCCTCCGTGGATCAGCACGGTTTCCCCGGCCCGAAGATGGCCCCGTTGAAATACGTTGACCCAAACGGTGAAGAAGGTTTCTGGCATGGCGGCGGCTTCTATCATGCTGAAGCCTTGAGGGACCGGCAGCGCATTGCTTTCATGCACCTTGCAATATTCGGCATAGCCCCCACCGGCGATCAGCGCACATACGTCGTCACCGGGGGCATAGCGTTGTACACCAACGCCAACGGCCACCACCGTGCCAGCAATTTCCAACCCTGGAATGTCCGAGGCGCCCGGCGGTGGGGCATATTGCCCACGGCGTTGCATAACATCTGGGCGGTTGACGCCGGCGGCAGCGACTTTCACCAGTATTTCACCCTGGGCTAATACCGGTAACGGGCGCTCCGCACTCACCAGAACCTCTGGTTCGCCCGGCTGGCTAATTTCGATGACCTTCATGTTTTCAGGTAGTTGTGCGTTGGCTGACATGCCGTTCTCCTTGATCAATCTGCGTATTCGGGATATTCCCGGCTGGATTATCTTATAGGGATAACAGAGTTGGCATGTGTGCGAAAGGGCGGTTTTATCTAGACAAGCAGAGATACCGCCGCAGAGGGGGCAGAGGATCATTCGTTTGGCGGAATACGAAAACCTTTCAGCGAGACGATAAAGTGTTTTTTACCTTTGGAAATCTTGGCACCCTGATCGCACCACAGGCTGGCGAGCTGGAAAAAATCGTCGCTGTCAATGTCATAGGCCAGCTCAATCTTTTTCGCCGATCCTGAGCGGATCAGCGTTTCTGCCTGCTGGTGATTAATGGCTTTTACGGTGTTCATAGGCGAAATCCTTGGTGTTAACCCGGAGCGGATAATCGCTAGCCATCATATGGCTGGATTGTGACATTTTTGTGATGGAAATATGACGCTGGACCATTTTGCGGCTTGGCGCTCATTTTCTCCTGATCCTGTCATGGGGTAAATTTGGTGGTGTGCAGGTTCGGATTTAGTATGCGTGTAAACCTTTTGACCAGACATCGGATTATGATCAACAAAGTACGAAAACAACCCCTGCGCCAGCGTAGCTATCAGCTGTTGTTCAGCAATCAAACCCGAACGGGGCGCAGGATGCAGCTATTCTGGGTGAGTACGGCGCTGCTCAGTGTGCTGTTGCTGTTTATCGAACCCGGCGGCAGCTCGCTGTATACCCCCAATGCTCAAGTGCTTTATCAGCTGTTTTTGGCGGAGGTCTTTTTCACCACCCTTTTTACTGTGGAATATCTGTTGCGGCTGTGGTGCACGCCGAGTAAAGAGCGCTATGCCATCAGCTTTTTTGGCATTGTCGATCTGCTGACGATGTTGCCGATGTATATCATCTGGATATTCCCGCATATGGCGGTGGAATATATCGCTCTGCTGCGTGTACTGCGGATCCTGCGCGTATTGCGGGTGTTGAAACTGTTGCGCTACATGAGTGAGATGAGCATTGTCTGGCGCAGCATCAAGCTGGCGCGCCATAAGCTGACCCTGTTCTTTGGCTTTGTCGGCGTGATGCTGTGCGTATTTGGTGGCTTGATGTACGCGGTGGAGGGAGGCAGTGGGGGATTTACCAGCCTTGGCGCATCAATGTACTGGGCGGTAGTTACGTTAACCACCGTGGGCTACGGCGATATTGTGCCCCACACGCCATTAGGGCGGATGCTGGCTTCGGTGCTGATCCTGGTAGGGTATTCGATTATTGCGGTGCCTACGGGGATCCTGACCGCCTACATGTCGCAGGAAATGCAGCGCTATCGGGAACAGCGCCATTGCGCACAATGCGACCGTGGCGGGCATGAAGCCGAGGCGAAGTTTTGTAAATATTGTGGCGCTACGTTACCACCATTGTCAGTGAAATCCGCAAGATAACGCCGATAATTTCGCCAGCGGGGAGCAAATTCTGTGCGTTCGATCTCCCTTTCCAGCCTCACGAGATAAAAAGAGTTGCTATTATACGCCCGACATGAGTTAATGATTCTCGGCCTGTGGTACAGACCTATTTATGCACGACATTTTGAGTAAAGTAGTTCAAATTTAAAGCGTTATCCTTGATAGCTCTTCACTGACGAATTTCCTTTCTAGTGCCTCCATAAGTAACTGATGACCGGCTATTTCATGCCCATGGTGGCTTAAATTTTTTATTGAAGGAATTCAACATGTCTAACATGATTAAAGGTCAAGTGAAGTGGTTCAACGAGTCTAAAGGTTTTGGTTTCATTACTCCTGCAGACGGCAGCAAAGACGTGTTCGTACACTTCTCTGCAATTCAGGATCAAGGCTTCAAGACCCTGGCTGAAGGCCAGAACGTACAGTTCTCTATCGAGAACGGTGCTAAAGGTCCGTCAGCGGCTAACGTTACCGCTATCTAATCGGCCTCTCGCTGATTAACAAAAACCCGCCAAGGCGGGTTTTTTTGTGTCTGTGATTTGAGCCAGTGAGCGGAAAAACCGTTCACGGTGGTGTGCCAGGCGCTCTGAAAGGTCAGCCTGACATTCTGCTAAGCTTTACTAGCCATCGTCGTAAGATGGCTCAGAGGGGCAACGGATTACGCAATGGTGGGTTCTTTTCGTCAACTGTAATAGACTGATATCCGGGATAAATAACGAGGTAGAGCATGAAAGTTAACGATCTGGTGACGGTAAAGACCGACGGCGGCCCTCGTCGGGAAGGGGTCGTGCTGGAAGTTGAAGTGTTTAATGAAGGCACCATGTATCTGGTGTCACTGGAAGATTACCCGGCGGGCGTGTGGTTCTTCAATGAGATCGATAGCCGCGATGGTACCTTTGTAGAGCTGCGTAGTGCTGAACAGGATTAAGTCTTTTCCTGCAATTAACAGCTTGCCGCCGGTCTGGCTGGTGGGCTGAAACCTGGCCGCACAGTTACGCGGTGTTGAAAACTTGCCAAAATACCCGTAGCGGCATCATTGCCGCTGAAAACGGGCGTTTTTCTGTCGTACCCTAAGCCAACGTGTTCTGCTGTCGCTTTATTTGGCCGCAATGGTCATCAACGGCTGTTGACGAAAATGCCGCTGGTAAGCGTGTCGGTCAGGCGGACAACATGGTAGATGATCTGCTTGTTGTGGGTTTTGATCTTTCTTTTGATGTTTCCCTTATGGGAAGAGACGGTTTTCACCTTGATCTGCATTTGATCGGAGATCTGGATGGTGCCTTGGCCGGACATCCACATGCGCAGCATGTTTGACTCGGTTTGGCTTAGTGTGACAGGCGTCTGATCCAGCGAGCTTTTTTCCGGGCGAACCAGCTTTCTTTCGAGGTAGTGGTTAAGCAGCTGGCTCATGGTTTGCGGTTTAATCGATTTTGACGAGATGATAACGTTCTTGCGGACGTATAAATAATCGTCGAAATGTACGTTGGTGATGGCCATGAAAATAAAGAATAAAGTATCGGGATTAAGAGAGATCACGCGTTTTATTCTTTCCGTCGCATCCGCCTCATGGATGAAGCAGTCTTCATTCAGGAATACCATATTAGGCTTAAGTTTGGTGCATTTCTCATGCAGGCCGTCGATATGATTGACGGCGCTAATCTGGCGCTTTTTCAACCCGTGCGACGTCAGGTAGTCGGTTAATCCTAGTCTAGTGTAACTGCATGAATCCATAATGATTATTGGCATAAAGCCCCCCTGCTTAAGTCCGTTTCCACGCGGTTATAAAAAGAAAGCCTGAAGATAAAAGGCTAAAAGTTATAAAAAAATCACATCTTATGAATGCAACTTTCTATCAATAAAACCGGCATGACTCAACGTCTTTTCGAATTATATTTTCAAATCTTCCAAAACCATCAGTTTAGCTTAAGTCGACTTATTATACTCTGTGGCTACTTTGCGGCTGGAAATATCAGTAGACGCCAGGTAGTCAGCCTTAAATTTGTTGCTAAGGTCAGCTATTTTCGTCTCGGTACTATTTTTCGATCATCAGATGATTCTTAAGGGTGTCTTATGGCTTGCTGTGAAGCCGGCGTTGGTGGTTTTTTGACTGATTTTGTTGCTTCCGTTTCATCACCAAACGCCATTAATTTTGCTTATTCAATTGATTGTATCAATGTATTGGCGCAAATGGTAACGATTCTTAGTTGGTTTTATGCGTTTTAGGAATTAGTTTATGAGTGAAATAAAGTCAAAATGAGTAGTTCTGCTAACCATGAGTCGTTTATTAAATAACTAATGTAAATTATTTCATTTGTTAATGATTTTCGAGTGGATAACTTATCAACGACATATCGATTTTCCTGACGTATCTTAGAGCGCAGAGACAACGTAATGTTGCTAAAGGCGATTTCAACTCACAACCCGGAGGCCAGGTGGATCACAATCAGTTTGGGCAACCCATTGGTGCAGTGCTTGAGGGCTGGCAACCAGCGGGTGAACCGGGAAAACAGAGTCTTCAAGGGCGTTTCTGCTGTCTGCAGCCGATGGATATCGCGCGCCGTGCCGATGAGTTGTTTCATGCCTACCAACTGGCGGAGGACGGGCGCGACTGGACCTATCTGTCTAGTGAACGCCCCACGGAGTTGCCTGTTTTCCAGCAGTATTTGCAGCGACAGCTGGCAACCCAGGGGAGAAACACCCTGACGGTGATCGATGCTACTAGCGGTAAAGCGGTCGGCACCTGCGCTTTCTTGAACATTGACCAACCCAACGGGGTGGTTGAGTTGGGGATGATCAACTGGTCACCCTTGATGAAGCGGCGAGCGATGGGGAGTGAAGCCATCTTTCTGATGCTCAAGCACGCTTTTGACGATTTGGGATTCCGCCGTTGCGAGTGGAAATGCGACCGTCTGAATGCCCCCTCTCGCGAGGCTGCACTGCGTCTGGGCTTCACCTTTGAGGGGACTTTTCGTCAGGCGATGACCAGAAAGGGACGCAACCGCGACACGGACTGGTTATCCATCATCGATGGTGAATGGCCAGTATTGCGCGAGGCGTTTGCTGCCTGGCTATCGCCTCAGAATATCTCAGCCGACGGCCAACAGAAGCAGCGCCTCGCGACTTTCAGGCTTCGACCCGACAAGCCTGCATCGATGCCAGCGCCAAAGTAATATCCTGCTCTTCGGTCATCCAATTCACCAGGGCAGCCCGGATACCCGGTTGGCCCGCATAGCTGGTGGGCGTGCAGCGCACCACGCCGTGCCGATCCAAGCGATCGATGAAGCGGTTGCGTGCAGCGGTGGCATCGCCTGTAACGCCCTTCAGCGCAAAGCATACGATGTTCAGATTCACCGGGGCCAGCAGGCGGAAGCCTTCACTGGCCGCCAATCCGTCACCTAAACGTCGCGCCAACGTTACGTTACGCTCGACGATCTCCCGCATACCACTGCTGCCGTAGGCTTTCAATGCCATCCATAAGGGCAGGGCGCGAAAACGCCGCGAATTCTCGGGCGTCAGGTGCAAATAGTTATCTGGGCGCAACGTGGGGGCCTCCAGATAGGTCGAGTGATTCTGGAACACCTGCATCTGCAATGCCAGATGACGGGTAAATTGAATGGCGCTGTCATAAGGGACATTCAGCCATTTATGGGCATCTACGGTGATTGAGTCCGCCTGATGCCAACCGTCCAGCAGATGAGCCAAGCGGGGAGAACAGGCCGCAATCCCCCCAAAGGCGGCATCAACATGTAGCCAGAAGGGATAGCGTGCACGCAGTGCCAGCAGGCGGGGCAGATCGTCGAAAACGCCGGTGTTTACCGTACCTGCGCTGGCGAGCACTATCGTCGGGATATCTGGCGTGGCGGCAAGGTGACGCTCCAGTGCCTCGATATCAATGGCTTCGCAATCAGCCTGGCTGGCGATAGACTTTAACGCTTCACGCCCAATACCGAGCATGCTGAGCGCTTTCACGCTGCTGGCATGGGCATTGGCGGAAAGGACCTGAATCGGCCCCAAGGCGGCCAAGCCAAACTGTGCCACATCGATCCCGCGCTGTTGCCCTAACCACTGGCGGCCGATGGCGATCCCGGTGAAGTTGGCCATGGTGGCACCGCTGACAAAGCTACCGCTGAAGTCGGCGGGCAGTTGCAGCAGGGTTTTCAGTTGCTCAATTGTCGCCAGCTCGATCGCAGCCGCCACGGTATCATTGCTCAGTTGGCTATTCTGGTCGGCAGTACTAACCAACCAGTCGGCAGCCAGCGCCGCAGGAGTGCTACCGCCGGTGACAAAACCAAAGTAACGCGGCCCGGCACTGCCGGAAAGGCCAGCCTCATAGCGTTGCCAAAAATCGTCTAACGCCGCTAACGCACCGCAACCCTCTTCGGTTAGCCGATCGTCACCGGTTTGCAACTGTTGTTCGGCCAGGGGCGGGCATACCGGCCGCTGGCTCAAGCTGGCAAGGAAGCCCTGCGCCAATTGGTTGGTATGGTCAAGTATGCGGGGTAAATCGTCGAGATCCTGCTGCAAACGTGGATGCATGGTCATGCCTTGAGTTAGGGGTCAGTATGTTTGCACTATAGGCGAACCTGATTAGTGCTAATATCGATAAAAAATGACCCTTTTGGATAGCAAGGCTAACCAGCAATGAATGAGCGTCTTCCCCTGCATATTTTGCCAACCTTTGTGATCGCTGCCCGGCTGGAGAATTTGCGTGCCACGGCACAACGTGTCAGCCTGACTCATGGTGCCGTTAGCCAACAAATCCAACTGCTCGAACAGGCTATTGGCTATCCACTGTTTGACCGCTCCGGGCGTGGGGTTCGGCTAAATGCTGCGGGGCGCGAACTGCTGGCGGCAACTGAACCTGCCTTGCTCGCTTTGCAACAGGGCGTTGACCGAGCCAGACGGGTAGCGGTAAGCCAGATGTTGCGCATCAGCGTGCTGCCTTCCTTTGCGCATTACTGGTTGTTGCCCAGATTGGCGGAGTTTCATCGTGCTTGCCCTGGGATCCGGTTGGATATTGACGCCTCGCTGGCGATACAGGATCTAGACCGTAAAGGATTTGATGCCGCGATCCGTATTGGTGATGGTCAATGGCCAGGCGTTCAGGCTCAGCGTATCGCTTCAGGAGTAGTGCTGCCGGTAGCGACTCCCGCACTGGCCAGGCAATGGCAGGAGGCATTTGATGCTGGAGATCCACAGGTCCCGCTGCTTGAGCATGACGTCACTCCCTGGCATAGCTGGTTTAGCGCCGTAGGGAGAATTGGCGGTGGGCAGCAGTTGGCGCTGTTCAACGACGCGGGTTTACTGTTGCGTGCAGCCGAGCAGGGGTTTGGTATTGCGCTGGTGAAGGCCGTGCTGGCGAAGGATGCGATTGCAGCAGGGCGCTTGGTGCCGCTGGCGGCCGCGCTGCATTTGAATGATAGCGATGTCTATCTGGTGTGGCCACAAGCCGCCGGTTTAACGCCTGAGGTGGTAGCGTTACTGAACTGGTTACAGCAACAGCTAAACTAAATCGCTCAACCGGATCCCTTGTGCTGCGTCTTGGGGCGCCCTACAAATTAAACAACGTTGCTCACTACGTAGAGGCTGCTGCGCCCGATTATTATTGTACCTATAACAATATCTCTATAAGGGGAATATTCTGTTTAGCTTTCGTTTACTAATATAACCTTTACTTCACAACCTCATGTCACTATACTCCAGCCAAAATTACCGAGGAGATAACCAATTGGACAGTTGCAGTAGTAGCGAAATAATAAAGGCAAGTTGACCAATCTCCTGTGATTTGTTGCTTGCCGAACACGGCGGGCAGCACCCCTCTCTCGTTATTCCGAGCTGTGCAAACCCGAACATGAAAGTTTTCCCGAGGCGCTTGCGCATTGGGCGTATTGATTCGGATATGATTATGGTATTTAACCATCACCACGGCCTTTTCCCTCCGGGCACCCAAACGCAGACCCGCTGATTAATTATCGGCGCGATTTCGCGTGTGCTTAACGGCACATGATTCAACCTCAATGATTAATTAAGGGGAAGATCATGGCTATGACTCCTTTTATTCTGAATTTATTCCTGGCAATGGGCCTGGGTGCCGTTATTGGTGCCGAGCGTCAATGGCGTCAGCGTATGGCGGGCTTGCGTACCAATTCTTTGGTCGCGACCGGCGCCGCCGTTTTTATCCTGAGCTCTTTTGACACCGAGCCTTCCAGCGCAGGGCGTATTGCGGCGCAGATCGTTTCTGGTATCGGTTTTCTCGGTGCCGGTGTGATTATGCGAGAAGGGCTGAATATCCGCGGCCTGAATACGGCAGCCACCTTGTGGTGCTCTGCGGCCATCGGTGTGCTATGTGGCCTGGGGCAGCATTGGGAGGCCGTCTGCGCCACCCTGGTGATCCTGTGTGCCAATATCCTGCTGCGTGAAGCGGCGCAGCGCATTAACCTGCAACCCCAGCAGCAAGCGGTGGATCTGGAGCTGCGTTATCGTGTCCAGGTGACCTGCGGTGAGCAGGATGAAATCCTGGTTCGTACCCTGATCCTACAGGCGTTGAACGGCGTGGCATTACGCCTGCAATCGCTGCGTAGCGCCGATATTGCCATTCCTGGCCAGTTGGAAGTCTGTGCGGAAATTGTGGCTAACCCGGCCGCGCAAAAAGAGATTGAGGGCATTGTCTGCCGTATTAGTTTAGAACGCAGCGTGAGTGCCGTGCATTGGCGTGTTGCGTCAGAATTACCCGTTTAACCATAAATAACCTTCACCGATAAGGTGATAAGGATGTGTTATGCAAGCACCCCCCAGAGATTTTATTATTCTGCGTATACCCGTCGTCTTTCAAGCTGTAGTGTTGTTTCCTGCAGTTACTCACCCCAGTCACTTACCCAAAAGTAAGCTCCTGGGGATGAGTAAGCTTGTCGCCTAGCTACAACTTGAAATTCAAAGGTATATTAATGGAATAAGCATTACGTTAATGAAGTAAACCAAATAAATTCCACTTTGTGCATGTTCACCCGTTATTACGGGCGGGGTAACCCTGTGTGCAAAGTAAAAAAAGAGAATAGCGTCATGACCCATATTAAAGAAAATAGCCGTCGCCGTGATAAACAGCGCGAGCCGTATGCCATTGCTCTCGAGGCAAAGAACAGCCTCGATCAAACGTTGGCTAATTTAAACTGTAACCGCATCGGATTAACTCAGGAAGATGCCCAGGAGCGTTTGCAGTATTTCGGTAGTAATCAGGTTGCCCATGAGAAGGCACCGCATGCGCTGGTACAGTTAGTCAGCGCGTTTAACAACCCGTTTATCTTTGTGTTGATGGTGCTGGCAGGGATCAGTTTCTTTACCGATTACTGGTTGCCCATGCAAAACGGTGAGGAAACCGATCTTACCGGCGTCATCATTATCCTGATTATGGTTACGTTGAGCGGGTTGCTGCGCTTCTGGCAGGAATACCGCACCAATAAAGCGGCCGAATCACTCAAATCGATGGTGCGTACCACGGCAACGGTGTTGCGCCGCAGTAATTTCAGCACCCAGGCGTTAGCAGTGGAAATTCCCATTCGTGAGTTGGTTCCGGGCGATATTATTCAGCTCTCCGCCGGGGATATGATACCCGCAGACCTCCGCTTGCTTAGCTCACGCGACCTGTTTATCAGCCAGGCCATCTTGACCGGCGAAGCTATTCCGATCGAAAAATACGATGCTTTGGCCGGCGTGAGCCAAAAGTCCAGCGAGATTGATGCCTCCAGCGAAAGCGAACTGCTGGAGTTAGCCAATATCTGCCTGATGGGCACCAACGTGGCCAGCGGAACGGCGACGGCGGTGGTAGTCGCGACCGGTGGCCGCACCTACTTTGGCTCTTTGGCGAAGTCGATCGTTGGTACCCGTTCGCAAACTGCCTTTGACCGTGGAGTAAACAGCGTTAGCTGGCTGCTGATCCGCTTTATGTTGGTGATGGTGCCGATCGTCTTGCTGATTAACGGTTTTACCAAGGGAGACTGGACGGAGGCGGCACTGTTTGCCTTGGCGGTCGCCGTGGGGCTGACGCCGGAAATGCTACCGATGATCGTCAGCTCGAACTTGGCGAAAGGCGCAATTGCCATGGCGCGCCGCAAGGTGGTGGTCAAACGGTTGAATGCGATCCAGAACTTTGGCGCGATGGACGTGCTCTGTACCGATAAAACCGGCACTCTGACGCAGGATCGCATCATTCTGGAACACCATCTGGACGTGAATGGTAGCAAAGATAACCACGTGCTGCATTTAGCCTGGTTGAACAGCTTCCATCAGAGTGGCATGAAGAACCTGATGGATCAGGCGGTGATCCGTTTTGGCCAGGGCCAGCCAGGCGTTGAGGCATTGGGGCGCTACAGCAAGGTTGATGAACTGCCGTTTGATTTTATACGTCGTCGCTTGTCGATCGTGGTACAGGATGAACAACAGCGCCAACTGCTGATTTGCAAAGGTGCAGTTGAAGAGATGTTGGAGATCGCCACCCACGTCCGCGTTGGGCAGCAGGTGTTGGCGCTTGACGAGGCTCGCCGTGCCGATTTGCAGGCGTTGGCCTGCCAGTACAATGAAGATGGTTTCCGCGTGCTGGTGCTGGCAACGCGAGATCTGGGTCTGGAAGGTTGTACTTTGCCACTGAGCATTGTGGATGAACGCGATCTGGTGATCGAAGGCCTGCTGACCTTCCTCGATCCGCCAAAAGAGAGCGCTCGTGAAGCGATTGCTGCCCTACAGGAAAATGGCGTGGCGGTGAAAGTGTTGACCGGCGACAACCCGGTGATCACCTGTAAAATCTGCCGCGATGTCGGCCTGGAGCCAGGAGAGCCGCTCTCCGGCCTGGAGATTGAACAGATGGACGATGCCCATCTGATGCGTGAAGTTGAGCAACGTACGGTATTTACCAAGCTGACGCCGTTGCAAAAATCACGCGTGCTGAAAATGTTGCAGGCTAATGGCCACACCGTGGGCTTCCTGGGGGATGGCATTAACGACGCCCCGGCGTTACGTGATGCCGACGTGGGCATTTCAGTCGATACCGGTACCGATATTGCCAAGGAATCCGCAGATATCATCCTGTTGGAAAAGAACCTGATGGTGCTGGAAGAAGGGGTGATCAAAGGGCGTGAAACCTTCGGCAATATCATCAAGTATCTGAACATGACCGCCAGCTCCAACTTCGGCAACGTGTTCTCGGTGCTGGTGGCCAGTGCGTTTATTCCGTTCCTGCCGATGCTGGCGATCCACCTGCTGTTACAGAACCTGATGTACGATATCTCCCAGCTTTCCCTGCCGTGGGACAAGATGGACAAAGAATTCCTGCGTAAACCGCGCAAGTGGGATGCCAAGAATATTGGTCGCTTTATGCTGTGGATTGGGCCGACGTCTTCGATTTTCGACATCACGACCTATGCGTTGATGTGGTTCGTGTTTGCCGCCAATAGCGTAGAGCATCAGGCGCTGTTCCAGTCCGGCTGGTTTATTGAAGGCTTGTTGTCTCAGACGCTGGTAGTGCATATGCTACGTACCCAGAAAATCCCGTTCATTCAGAGTACGGCGGCGCTGCCGGTGTTGTTGACCACTGGGATTATTATGGCACTCGGTATCTATATTCCGTTCTCGCCGCTCGGGGCATGGGTCGGGTTGCAACCGCTGCCGTGGGAGTATTTCCCTTGGCTGGTGGCCACTCTGGTCAGCTACTGTGTGGTGGCGCAATTGATGAAGCGTTTCTACATCCGCCGCTTTGGCAAGTGGTTCTAATCTACTTTTGCACCGGGCGTTATGCCCGGTGATAAACCTCAATCGGCCTGTTTCGAGGGTGCGCAGCATCTTGCAGCGCACCCTCGACCGAACATGTGCTGCCACCTTACAAATTCGGCAAGATTGCTACTTTGTCATCAAGCTGAGGCGCACACGTGTGTGCGACTACAGGCTGCGGCAATGCCTGCGATATTCAGAGGGGGAACGATCGGTATGCTTTTTGAATATCCGGCAAAAATAGTTACTGTCGTCGAACCCACAGTTATGAGCGATCTCTTTGATCTTCAGATCATAGCCACGCAATAAATTTTTCGCCCGCTCGAGGCGCACCCCGGTGATGTACTCATTGAAACCGACTGGGCCTGACTTTTGAAACAGGTGGGACAGATAGTTAGGGGTAATATGAAATCGTTTGGCAACGCCTTCCCGTGTTAACGGCAACCCGGCGTGGTCATCAAGGTAATCCTGTATGGCCAGCAGCAGTTCCTGGCTTTTACTGACGGTTTGCCCCTGGCCTGCGAGCTGTTCCAGGCAGTGGCTGACCAACCCGGTAAAGATCAGCTGCGAGGTCAATGCATCCGGTTGCAGCAAAACCTCATTCATCGCCAGCAGCAGGTATGAGCCGACTCTGGGCCCACGCCGCGCCACGTGCTGTTTTTGCGTTTCACACAGCGTTTGCCCGTCCCATCTTTGCAGGCTGAAACCCAGCTTTTGCTTACTGAACAAGATGCTCAGCGTGGTGGCTGGCTGGGTCCATTGCGGAAAACTCCATTTGCCCGCAGGGACATAAAGCACCTGATAGCTGGAGAGCGTGTTATTTGCCAAAGGCAGGCACTGATCTTCAACTTCCCCTTCGAGCACTATCTCAAGCCGTGGAAAAGGCACGCAGAAGGCCAGTGGTGGGGCAGGAAACGTGGGTTCAGGGAACCTTACCTGGATCGCATCCTGGTGGGCAATCAGCTGTTTAAGCAGGGTAACAAGCGTTTCAGACATCGCGATCTCCAGTGCGCTTCGGCGGTTAACGATGCATTTGAGAATGATGGTAAACCCAAGCGGGCAGCGCAATTAAGGTGATATCTCCCGGCATTCATGGGTCTTTTACGCATTTATGACCCTGGTCACATTTTTGGCTGGCGTACATCTGTGTCCAGTATTTCGTAGTAAAAGCCCCCTGTTTTTGGCCCAGGCTTCCAGTAAATTTGCCGTTATGTTATCAAAAAGTAAATGGAGAAATCATGATGCAACGTCAATCTGAGATATACCTGGAGGCTTTAGGAGCCAGCATCGAGTTAACGGCACAGATGAAGCAGGAGCTTGATACGTTGGGATATACCGTGGTGCACAACGTGGCCGATCCTGACTGGCTGGTGGCAATGCGCAATCTTATTGACGAGCTGGTGGAGAAAGAAGGGGATAACCTGGCCATTGAGCACCATCAGGAAGCGACAGCAACGCGCATAGCCAACATGGTGAATAAAGGTGTGGTATGGGAAAAGGTGTGGTCGCACCCGCTGATCCTGTCTGCCTGCCGCTATATTTTCAACGGTGAGTTCAAAGTCTCTAGCCTCAATGCCCGCGAAGCCTTGCACGGTGGCGGCCATCAGCCTCTGCATGCCGACTGGAAAAAGCCGCGTCCCGACTTTCCAAAAGTCCATTTGGTCAATGCGATATGGGCGATTGACGACCTAAGTGCGGAAAATGGCGCGCCGCGGATCATCGCCGGAACGCACCTGCGGCCGGAACTGCCGGAGGATGTGTTGGCCGATCCCGACTTGGCACATCCTGATGAAATTGTTTTTGCCGCCCCTGCCGGTAGCGTGATGATCTACAACGCGCACACCTGGCATGGAGGTACTCAGAACAGGATCGGTACTCGGCGGCGAGTGTTGCACGCACTCTATATTGACCGTGCAGATACCGCCCAGCAGGATCAGCGCCGCTGGCTGAAGGAAGAAACGGCCAGCCGGTTGACTCCGGCACAAAAATGGCTGCTTGATGTGCTTTAAGTGTCCGGTGTAGGGGCGCTGCTGCGCCCGTTAAATCCGATGTCAGCACCGGATCTGCGAGGCAGCTCTCGTTAATTGTTACGTTAATGTTGCTGGGATAGACTATTGTTTTCTCTTCACTTGCGAACCAGCAACGCGCGTCACGTTTGCCAAAGGCGTGAGCGACACGGAGAGAGAACATGAATCAGCGGGAACTAGAAAGCGCCATTGTCACCGATTTTTCCAAGCGCATGAGCTATGGTGATTACCTGTGCCTGGATCGACTGCTGGATTGTCAGCAGCCACTTTCCAGCCCGCAGCATCATGATGAGATGCTGTTTGTGGTGCAACATCAGACCTCGGAACTGTGGATGAAACTGATGCTGCATGAGCTGCAGGCGGCCAGGACTCTGGTGCAGCAGGATAAGCTCAGCCACTGTTTCAAGATCCTGGCCAGGGTAAAGCAGATCCAGCGTCTGCTGTTTGAGCAATGGGCGGTGCTGGAAACGCTGACTCCGTCGGAATATGTGGAGTTCCGTGGCGTGCTGGGTAACTCTTCGGGTTTCCAATCTCATCAATATCGTTCGATCGAGTTTTTGTTGGGTAACAAAAATGCCGCCATGCTGGCCGTCTTCAGCGACGATGCGCCAAAACATGCCGCGCTGAAAGCGATCCTCGAAGCCCCGAGCCTGTATGACGAATTCCTCCGCTATCTTTCCCGCCATGGTCTTGCGGTGCCTCAGGCATGTATCGAACGAGACTGGACCCAGCCTTACCAGCGCAATCCAGAGCTGTTACCGGTGTTCAAACTGATTTACGATAATCCGCAAACCTACTGGGCGGCCTACGAAATGGCCGAGAAGCTGGTGGATATCGAGGAAAGCTTCCATCTATGGCGTTTTCGCCATATGAAAACGGTCGAGCGGATCATTGGTTTTAAATCGGGTACCGGCGGCTCCAGCGGCGTCAGCTTCTTGAAGAAGGCGTTAGAACTGACATTTTTCCCTGAATTGCTGGATGTACGAACCGAAATTGGCGCTTGACTCTACCGTTCCGGACATAAGCGAGAGGAGTGATGACAATGGCGGTAAGCATTGAGCAAAAACCGGCAGAAAAGGCCGTTGGCGTGCGGGTTGTGGGGCCTTATGCGCAATCAGTCCCACTGGGTTTTCAGCAACTGATGGCCTGGCAACAACGGCAAGGCATTCCCGTGGGGAAATGGCTGGTACTCTATTGGGACGATCCGAACCAGGTCGCAGCGGAAAACCTGCGTGCCGACGTGGTGTTTACCGTTGCCGATGATTTTGTGCTACCTGCCGGCAGTGAAAAAATGGTGATACAAACCCTGCCGGCAGGGGAGTACGCCGTTTACCGGGTGCGGATCACCGATGGGGATTTCGCTACCCCCTGGCGTAATTTTTACCAGCAGCTATTACCCGCCAGTGGCTATCGGCCGTCTGAGGGTGTTTGCTATGAACATTATCTCAATGATTGCGTGGCTGATGGCTACTTTGATCTGGAGATTTGCCAGTCGGTAACCAAATTCTGAAGGCTGCGTAAAGGGTTCAGGGCGCACAGCGCCCTGATTAGAGGATCACTCCTCGGCGACGCGGATAATCAGCTTGCCGAAGTTTTTCCCTTTCAGCAGCCCGAAAAAGGCCTGAGGGGCATTTTCTAACCCGTCGACAACGTCCTCGCGGAATTTGATCTTGCCCTGGCTGACCCATTCCCCCATCTGTTGTAGAAACTCGCCGAAGTTTTCTGCGTAATCATCGAAGATGATAAAACCCTGCATCTTGATGCGTTTGCGCAGGATCAGGCTTTGTAACAACGGCAAGCGATCTGGGCCTGGTGGTAACTCGGTCGCGCTGTAGTGGGCGATCATGCCACAGACGGGGATACGTGCCTTGGTATTGAGTAAAGGAATAACCGCATCGAATACCGCGCCGCCGACGTTTTCATAGTAAATATCAATGCCCTGGGGGCAGGCTGCCGCCAACTGAGCTGCAAAGTCGGCCGAGTGGTGATCGATACAGGCATCAAATCCCAGTTCTTCCACCACATAGCGGCATTTCTCTGCGCCGCCTGCCACGCCCACTACGCGGCATCCTTTCAACTTGGCAATTTGACCTACCACGGAACCTACGGCTCCGCTGGCTGCCGCGACCACCAAGGTTTCGCCTGCCTGTGGCTGACCGATATCCAGCAACCCCATATAGGCGGTAAAACCTGGCATACCTAACACGCCAAGGAGCCTGGAAGGGTGATCCAGCTTGGCGCCCAGATTGCGCAGGCCGCTGCCGTCTGACAACGCATGGCTTTGCCACCCGTCGTAGCCTAGCACCCAATCTCCAACGTTAAAGTCTGGATGTTGTGAAGCCTGCACGCGGGATACGGTGCCGCCGACCATCACTTCACCTATCTGTACCGGGGGAGCATAAGAGGGTGCATCGCTCATACGGCCACGCATATAGGGATCTAATGAAAGGTAAACCGTGCGCAGCAACAGTTGTCCGGCAGCGGGCTGTGGGATGGGGTTGGTTTCCAGACGGAAATTGTCTGCCTGCGGTTCCCCGTGCGGGCGTGAAGCTAAAACAAAACGACGATGATGCGTTTGCTGAGACATCGATGACTCCTTGGCGACGGTGTTGAACTAATGGGGTTCAGGTACAGGTTAGTCTAGTTAATCTGCCGTAGTGGAAAATAGCGTTGTGTGCGCATGTACGCGAAAACGTAATAAGTATGGTGGGAGCCCTTGTTGAAAAATATTGCGTAATATTTGCGGTGACTGAGTGTTCGTTGAGCTTTCTTATATCGTGAAGAAAAATAACGCCAAAAATATAATGTTAAACCATAACTGGCAGTGATATTTAATGTTGGGTATATTGATGGTCTTGCGAAAATTCCGATGTCATATAGGGACGTTGGCGATAGTATTAAGGTTAGGCTGTAGCATAAGCGATACTTCGTTGGCGATCAGGTATTTCTAACGAGCTTCTTAATTTGCATCTAGAAAAAAGAGTTACGCCTTGAATTGGAAACTGGAAGTCATGAGTGTGTGTTATAGCGGAACGATCAGCACGTCAATGCTGCTGCTATTGATAAAGCGTGCGGCAGAGCAGGCTACCTTATTCATCATGCTATCGCTATGGTTGCCGCAGATGACCAGATCAAAGGGTTGCTTCTGGTTGGCGTAGGTCAGGCAGTCACCCAACTCGCCGTGAATGATCCGCGTTGCGATATTGGGATAGTTTGCCCGTAGGCACAGCTCTTCCATAAACAGCAGCGTCTCTTCCTCCATCAACGCACGTAGGTCGCCCAGCATGGGGGCGGGGAAAATCTCTGTATTGGCAATGATACTGACTAGCGTGATTTTTCCATCACAGGGGCGCACGATGGAGACGGCTTTCTCTACCAGCCTCTGGCTGTCCGCTGCGACCGCCACCGTAACCAGCACGTTGCGATATCCCATGTTCTACTCCCGTTGCCTGAGTGTGTGTGCTAAAAGGGTAGAGCAATGCCTGCGCAATAAATGTGGTTTGTATCACGCGCAACGCTAAATCTCAGGGCAAGGAAGAGATTCCGCCATAAAAGATAAAAAGATGCGCGCATAACGATCTGGGGGATTAAAGCACCTGCGCCCAGAGTGACTTTGGCACTTTACCCAAGTCGAACAGTTTGCCAGAGACCAGTTCCGCACGGCGATGATCCGCAGCACGGTACATGTTGCTCATTTCATTGTCATCCGTCAGTGAGTAATTCAGCTTGTCGTAGACTTTTTCCAGGCTGTCCAGGCTGGAACATTTGCGAAACGTCATCAGATAATCGATGGTACTTGTCATAGTTGAAGCATAGCCTATTAATAGTATTAAAGCGGAAAGAGAATCTCACATGTTCGCAGAAATCGCGATAAGATGAAGAGATGTCGCCAGGCAAAATAAAAGAAAAGTGAGTAAATGGAACTCGCGTAGCCAAAATACCCTTGCCAGGGGGGAGGCACTACCGAATGATAATATGTGCCGAGCGTCTGGGCAATATATCTCGACAGATAAACTATCAATTAGGGGGAATCTTACCTTATTGGCTCTGGGGGAAAGTTTGCCAGCATAGCTCTGCGCTTCTTTGGCTATGGCAAAGCAAATGATAACGGGAGTGGTTTTGGCGGCAACGCCGTAAAGTGGATACTCGATGTATTTGCATGGTAAACATTCAAAAATTTTGCTGAAGAGATGTCCGGCTCAAGCATAATCTCTCCAACGCTGAAAAAATAGCCAAAAAATAAAGCATGGATGACCTAATGCACTTTTTGAACGACGTCACTGGGATTAGGAATTTTCCATATAATAGTTCGGATGCCCTAAATAATAATTAAAGTGCTAAGTAAAAATTAATTTGCTGCTTTCCTTACTGACCAAGGCGAGTTGACATTAATTTTTTGACTCGCCCCTAACGACGTTCTTCCCGCCCCCCTCACTACGAAACACATTGTTACTTCTATTAACTTGTTAAGCCCATAATACTGCGCCTTTTAACCACAGGATCTGCTCTGTCGAAAATTGAAACAGCCACCCAAGTTAAATCTGACTTTTCAGTCGAGGGGAGGATAGTGGGTAATTTTATTCATAAGGAACTGGTTTTAAATGATAAACAGAATTTTAATCTGCCATGGTGGCGGGGTGGCAGATTTTTTCTCTGCGATTTGGCTTTAGTTAAGCTTTTGTTCGAATTGATCTAAAAATTGGTGTTTTTAGGCTATAAAAGCTGGTTTTTAAGACCTTTTCTTACTTTAGTGTGTTTATTGCACAGCTCAGAGGTTAATAAATGGTCACATTTTGGCCTTTTTAAGCTGGATATTTTTTATTTTTGTGATGTGTGTCACATTGTTTTTAAAATTGCGTGTCACTTACGTTGTGTGGGCTAAGTGATCAGGGGTAGAGTTGCGCTGTTATTAAGATTAATCTTATTATTTTTGTAAAAATAGTCTTACGAAAAACACACTTTTGAAGCAGGATGCTGTATATCCATACATGTGATTACATGTATATCAAATACTGAGTAACAACCCGAAATGTGTATAGTCGCGCAGTTATCGCGGCTGGCGTACAGGGATTTGTTTGCCAACTTTGGGAATGAACCCAAGTCATGGGCGATAATTTATCACCCAGCGTATGTTTTTAAACATAGTCTGTCGGGATGGGAATATGGGTACGTCTGAACTACTTAAACATATTTATGACATTAACTTGTCATATTTGCTTCTGGCACAGCGTCTGATTAACGATGAAAAAGCGTCGGCAATGTTTCGTCTGGGTATTGATAACTCGATGGCGGATGCGCTGTCGCAGCTCACGTTGCCACAAATGGTAAAACTGGCAGAAACTAATCAACTGGTTTGCCACTTCCGTTTCGACGACCACAATACTATCGAGCGTCTGACGAAAGAATCCCGCGTGGACGATCTGCAACAGATCCACACCGGCATTTTGCTATCGAGCCATTTACTCAAAGAACTATCGGGTAAAGGCGGTAGTGTGACGAAGAAAAGAGCCTGATGATGAGTGAGAAAAGTATTGTTCAGGAAGCCAAGGACATTCAACTCGCCATGGAACTGATCACGCTGGGCGCGCGTTTGCAGATGTTGGAGAGCGAAACGCAGCTTAGCCGTGGGCGATTGATCAAACTGTACAAAGAATTACGCGGCAGTCCGCCGCCCAAAGGCATGCTGCCATTCTCGACCGACTGGTTCATGACCTGGGAGCAAAACATCCACTCGTCGATGTTTTTCAATGCTTATCAGTTCCTGCTCAAATGCGGTCAGTGCCACGGGGTTGAAGCCGTGGTCAAAGCCTATCGACTGTATTTGGAACAGTGTCCGCAGCAGCCAGGCGAACCCCCGTTGCTGGCGCTGACTCGGGCCTGGACGCTGGTGCGTTTTGTCGACAGCGGTATGTTACAGCTTTCCGCTTGCAGTTGCTGTGGTGGGACGTTTATCACCCATGCGCACCAGCCGCTTAACAGTTTTGTCTGCAGTTTATGCCAACCCCCATCCCGCGCAGTAAAAAGACGTAAACTTTCTCCGCAACTGGCCGATATTATTCCACAACTGCTGGACGAGCAGGTTAAACGCGTGGTCTGAGCCTGTTTGCAGGCTAAGCAACAAGACAGACTGGTGAAACTCAAGGGCTCGGTACTCCGAGCCCTTTGGTGCGGCCCGTGCTGTAGCCGAATTTCATCCGCGTTGACTCACCTTCCATCCACATTGTGAATTTAAGGAATACGTGTGCTAGTTATTTTGGGTTATCTCGTGGTTCTGGGAACCGTGTTTGGCGGCTATATGATTGTCGGGGGGCACCTCGGTGCGCTCTATCAGCCTGCCGAATTTTTGATCATCGGGGGGGCCGGTGTGGGGGCCTTTATCGTCGGCAACAACGGTAAAGCGATCAAATCCACGCTGCGCGCTCTTCCCAAGCTGATGCGCCGCTCAAAATACAACAAAGAACTGTATATGGATCTGATGGCGCTGCTGTATCGGCTAATGGCCAAATCCCGCCAGCAGGGCATGTTGTCGCTTGAGTTTGATATCGATAATCCGCAGGAAAGCGAAATTTTCTCTAATTATCCGCGCATTCTTGCCGATAACCATTTGGTGGAATTTATTACCGACTACTTGCGGCTCATGGTGAGCGGCAATATGAACGCCTTTGAGATCGAAGCGTTGATGGATGAAGAGATCGAAACCTTCGAACAGGAGAGCGAGGTACCCGCTGGGAGCCTGGCGATGGTCGGCGATTCGTTGCCGGCTTTCGGCATCGTGGCCGCCGTGATGGGGGTAGTGCACGCGCTTGCTTCGGCTGACCGGCCTGCGGCGGAATTGGGGGCACTGATCGCTAATGCGATGGTGGGCACCTTCCTCGGCATTCTGTTGGCCTATGGGTTCATCTCGCCGCTGGCCACGTTGCTGCGCCAGAAGAGTGCCGAAACCACCAAGATGATGCAGTGCATCAAGGTCACCTTACTGTCGAGTTTGAATGGTTATGCTCCACAGATCGCGGTCGAGTTTGGCCGTAAAACGTTGTACACCACGGAGCGCCCCTCCTTCGTTGAGTTGGAAGAGCATGTGCGTAAGGTGAAAGCTCCGGCACAGCAGGCGACGGAAGAGCAGGACGCATGAAACAGAATCACCCGGTTATTCTGGTCAGAAAACGCAAAGCCCATCATGCCGGTCATCACGGCGGCTCCTGGAAGATTGCCTATGCCGATTTTATGACGGCGATGATGGCATTTTTTCTGGTGATGTGGTTGCTGGCGATTGCCAGCCCGCAGGAGTTGACGCAGATAGCCGAATATTTCCGTACCCCATTGAAGGTGGCGCTAACCAGCGGCGACAAGAGCAGCTCGGAAAGCAGCCCAATCCCAGGCGGTGGGGACGACCCAACCCAGCAGCAAGGGTTGGTCAAAAAGCAGATGGATTCACCGGAAAAGCGTGCGGAAGAGCTGCGCCTGAACAAGCTGCGCGAGAAACTCGATGAGCTGATTGAGTCGGACCCGCGCCTGAAAGCGCTGCGGCCACATTTGCTGATCAACATGATGGACGAAGGATTACGCATTCAAATTATCGATAGCCAGAACCGGCCTATGTTCAAGACCGGTAGCGCACAGGTGGAAAGCTATATGCGCGATATCCTGCGCGGGATAGCGCCGATCCTCAATGGATTGTCTAACAAAATCAGCCTGTCGGGCCATACCGACGATCTGCCTTATGCTACCGGTGAGCGTTATTACAGCAACTGGGAACTGTCCGCCGATCGTGCCAATGCCTCACGGCGTGAACTGATCGCCGGTGGTTTGGCCGAAGGCAAAGTATTGCGGGTGGTTGGGATGGCCTCGACCATGAACCTGAAACAGCACGGCGGTGATGATGCCGTTAACCGGCGGATCACCATTCTGGTGCTGAACAAAGCAACCCAGCAGGGGATAGAACACGAGAATGCGGAGAGCAGCGCTACGGAAATCGACCAGCCGGAAGGCCTGAAGCAGCTGGCTCCGCAGGCGACGGCACCGGCTATAGCGACACCAGAGTTACCGCCGTCGTCACCTGCTCCAACCGCCGAACTGCCGGCAACGCAGGGGACGTCAGAGCAACCTCCGGCAGCGGTGAAAGCCGCAGACACCGGGCCGACAGCGGCTATTCCGGCGGCACCTTCCGCCACTTCACCGACTAACAGCGACTCACAGCAGAGGTGACCCCGTGAGCATGGACATTAGCGCTTTTTATCAGACCTTTTTTGATGAGGCAGACGAGCTGCTGGCCGATATGGAGCAACATCTGTTGGAGCTGGACCCGCTGGCCCCGGATATTGAAACACTGAACGCGATTTTCCGCGCTGCCCATTCGATCAAGGGTGGGGCGGCCACCTTCGGCTTTAGCGTTCTGCAGGAAACTACCCACCTGCTGGAGAATTTGCTGGACGGTGCCCGGCGTCAGGAAATGAGCCTGAGCACTGAAATTATCAACCTGTTTCTGGAAACCAAAGACATTATGCAGGAGCAACTGGACGCCTATAAAACGTCGCAACAGCCTGATAGCGAGAGCTTTGAGTATATTTGTCAGGCATTGCGGCAGTTGGCTTTGGAAGCGCAACAGCAGGATGCTCCTGCGGCGGCGGTAACGGTAACCTCACCGGTGGTTCATGCCGCTGCTCCGGCCGCGATCGAAGGCGGGATGCGGATCAGCCTGAGCGGCCTGAAGCCAAATGAAATTCCTCTGATGCTGGAAGAGTTGGGCAATTTGGGCGAGGTGGAAAACCCGCAGCAGACCGAGAGCAGCCTGGAGGTGACTTTACTGACTTCTGCCAGTGAGGAGGATATCAGCGCGGTGCTGTGCTTTGTGTTGGAACCGGAGCAGATTGCCTTTTCCACACCGCCGAAGGCCGTGGCGAAAGTTAGCACGCCGGAACCCGTGGCCGTTGCTACACCCACCGCGCCTGCTCCGGCGGCAGAAGCGCCGAAGCCCAAAGCCAAGGCTAGCGAGTCCACTAGCATCCGCGTGGCGGTAGAAAAGGTCGATCAACTGATCAACCTGGTGGGTGAGTTGGTGATCACTCAGTCGATGTTGGCCCAGCGTTCAGGCTCCCTGGATCCGGTCAACCACGGCGATCTGCTTAACAGCATGAGCCAGTTGGAGCGTAACGCTCGCGACCTGCAAGAGTCGGTGATGTCGATCCGCATGATGCCGATGGAGTACGTTTTCAGCCGTTTCCCACGTCTGGTGCGCGATCTGGCCAGTAAGCTGGACAAGCAGGTGGAGTTGACGCTACGGGGCAGCTCTACCGAACTGGACAAGAGCCTGATTGAACGCATTATCGATCCGTTGACACATCTGGTGCGCAACAGCCTGGATCACGGTATTGAAGAACCTGCTGCGCGCCTGGCCGCCGGTAAGGCCGAAGTCGGTAATCTGATCCTGTCCGCCGAACATCAGGGCGGCAATATCTGCATTGAAGTCACCGATGACGGTGCTGGTCTCAACCGCCAGAAAATTCTCGCCAAGGCTGCCTCACAGGGGCTGGCGGTGAGTGACAACATGAGCGATGAAGAGGTCGGCATGTTGATCTTTGCCCCGGGTTTCTCCACCGCTGAGCAGGTGACCGACGTCTCCGGGCGCGGAGTGGGCATGGACGTGGTGAAGCGAAATATTCAGGAGATGGGGGGCCATGTCGAAATCCATTTCCAGGCCGGGAAAGGCACCTCAATCCGCATTTTACTGCCGCTGACGCTGGCCATTCTTGACGGCATGTCGGTCAAGGTGAATGAGGAAGTGTTCATTCTGCCATTGAATGCCGTGATGGAGTCATTGCAACCGCAGGCCGAGGATTTGCATCCGCTGGCCGGTGGGGAGCGTGTGCTTCAGGTTCGCGGCGAATATCTACCGTTGGTTGAGCTGTATAGGGTGTTTGAGGTTGACGGAGCCAAAACCGAAGCCACCCAGGGTATCGTGGTGATTTTGCAAAGTGCAGGCCGTCGCTATGCGCTGCTGGTCGATCAGTTGATCGGTCAGCACCAGGTGGTGGTGAAAAATCTGGAAAGCAATTATCGCAAGGTGCCGGGGATTTCCGCCGCAACCATTCTGGGGGATGGCAGCGTGGCGCTGATTGTAGATGTATCGGCGCTGCAAACGCTGAACCGGGAAAAGCGTCTGACGGACGCTGCCGCATAATTATTAACCGACTGATTTAAAGGTGATCGAAATGGCAGGACTGGCAGCCGTCAGCAAACTGGCGGGCGAAACGGTAGGTCAGGAGTTCCTGATTTTTACCTTGGGTAACGAAGAGTATGGCATTGATATCCTCAAGGTTCAGGAGATCCGCGGTTACGATCAGGTAACGCGTATCGCCAATACCCCGGCGTTTATCAAGGGCGTGACCAATCTGCGTGGGGTGATCGTGCCGATTATCGATCTGCGCGTGAAGTTTGCCCAGCAGGACGTCTCTTATGATGAAAACACCGTGGTGATCGTGCTGAACTTTGGCCAGCGGGTGGTGGGGATCGTGGTGGATGGCGTGTCTGATGTGCTGTCGTTAACGGCGGATCAGATCCGCCCGGCCCCCGAGTTTGCGGTCACGCTGGCAACGGAATATCTCACCGGTCTGGGATCGCTCGGTGAACGTATGCTGATCCTGGTGGATATCGAAAAGCTGCTGAGCAGCGAAGAGATGTCGCTGGTAGACAACGTAGCAAAAAGCGCCTGATTGTCTTAAATGCACCGCTGATTGACTAAGTTGCTGTGTGTGATGGTGTAACTGGTGAGGCGTATTGGCGTCAGTTCCCCTCACCCCAACCCTCTCCCACAGGGAGAGGGAGCTGGTACGGCGCTGTGTTCAGGTGCAGAAGCTAATCTGTAAAACGTGCGATATTGGCTGTAGTTAATCAGTCGCACGTTCTGTTCCTTCTTCCACAGGGAGAGGGCGCTGGTATGGCGCTGTGTTCAGGTGCAGAAGCTAATCTGTAAAACGTGCGACATTGGCTGTAGTTAATCAGTGGTACTTTCGTTTCCTTTGCCCTTTGGGAAAGCTGTGATCGGGATGACGTGAAGGACGCATACGGTACTAATCAGTTGCACGTTCTGTTCCCTCTCCCTGTGGGAGAGGGTTAGGGTGAGGGGCCATCCCTTCGCCGAGCTAAAATCTTACCCCCCGCACAATACAAAAAAATAGTTACAGATTTTTCTTAAAGTTCTCTTCTGCCACGCCGATAACCCAGACAGTTAACGTACACAGCGCTTGTCTGTGCGGGCTTCCAAGAAGGGTAAAAATGTTTAATCGTATGAAGGTGGTCACCAGCTTATTGCTGGTGCTAGTGTTATTCGGTGCCTTGCAGCTGGTTTCCGGTGGGCTGTTTTTCACTTCGCTGAAAGATAACAAAGAAAATTTTACCGTACTGCAAACTATCCGACAGCAGCAGTCTGAACTGAATGAAAGCTGGGTAAACCTGCTGCAAACCCGCAATACCCTCAATCGTGCCGGTATCCGCTACATGATGGACCTCAATAAAGCGGGCACCGGTGCCACCGTTGATGAACTGCTGGTCTCGGCGAAAAACACCTTGAGCATGGCGGAACAGCACTACGCTGCCTATGAGAAAATCCCTCTGGATGCTCGCCAGGATGCCGCAGCGGCAGATGAACTCAAGCAGCGTTATACCACTTTGCACACTGCACTGTCGGAACTGATCCCGCTGTTGGGTGACGGCAAGCTGGATGCCTTCTTTGAACAGCCCACTCAGCGTTATCAGACTGAATTTGAACAGCTCTATAACCGCTACCTGACTCAGAACGACAAGCTATACCAGATCGCGGTCGAAGATGGCGACAGCTCTTTCGAATTCGCCGTTTGGACTCTGGGCGTGGTGCTGGTACTGGTGGTTACGGTGATCGCTATGGTCTGGTTCGGCATCCACCATATTCTGGTGCGCCCACTCAACCGTATGATTGAGCACATCAAACTGATCGCCGCAGGCGATCTGACTCACCAGATCGACGTCAATAGCCGCAACGAAATGGGCGTGTTGGCAGCCAGCCTCCGGCATATGCAAGGCGAACTGATCGACACCGTCAGCGGCGTGCGTCAGGGGGCCGATGCCATCTACAGCGGTGCTTCCGAGATTGCAGCAGGTAACAACGATCTCTCTTCCCGTACCGAACAGCAGGCCGCCTCGTTGGAAGAAACCGCCGCCAGCATGGAGCAGTTGACCGCGACGGTGAAACAGAACGCCGAAAATGCCCGTCAGGCCAGCCAACTGGCGTTGAGCGCCTCAGAAACCGCGCAGAAAGGCGGCAAAGTGGTCGCCAACGTAGTGCAAACCATGCACGACATCGCTGGCAGCTCGCAGAAAATTGCCGATATCACCAGCGTGATCGATGGCATCGCCTTCCAGACCAATATCCTGGCGCTGAATGCGGCAGTAGAAGCTGCTCGTGCCGGTGAACAGGGCCGTGGCTTTGCCGTGGTGGCCGGTGAGGTACGTAACCTGGCAAGCCGCAGCGCGCAGGCAGCCAAAGAGATCAAAGGCCTGATTGAAGACTCGGTTAGCCGTGTTGATATGGGCTCGGTGCTGGTGGAAAGCGCCGGTGAAACCATGGGCGATATCGTCAATGCCGTCACCCGCGTTACCGATATCATGGGTGAAATCGCTTCGGCCTCCGACGAACAAAGCCGTGGTATCGATCAGGTTGGCCAGGCGGTAGCAGAAATGGATCGTGTCACCCAACAAAACGCCTCTTTGGTTGAAGAATCGGCCTCTGCGGCGGCAGCTCTGGAAGAGCAGGCCAGCCGCCTGACCCAGTCCGTTGCGGTATTCCGACTGAAAGCGGAAGGCCAAAACGAGTTCAAGTCATCCGCCAACAGTAAAGTCGTTACCCCGGTAATCAATCATAAAAAAATGAGCGCCAGCGATCCGCAGGAGAACTGGGAAACGTTCTAACCGGCATTGGGCTGCGTTCTTCCGTGAAGGCGTGGCCCTTTTTTCCGTCCTAAGCCGTGTTAACCCGCGGCTACCTGGAGGTTTATCGTGTTTAACCGAGTCCGTATCTCTACCAGTCTGTTTTTATTACTGCTGACCTTTTGCCTGATGCAACTGGTTAGCACCGGCTTGTCGTATACCGCTTCCCGCTCCGATAACCAAAATCTTAATCTGATTAGTCTGGGTAGCCAGCAGCGTGATGCTCTCAGCCTGAGCTGGGTTTCCCTGCTACAGGCGCGCAACACCTTGAACCGGGCCGGCACCCGTGCAGCGTTGAAATTGCCGCAAGAGCAGGTCGATGCTCTGATGGGCAACGCCCGCAGTTCGTTGCAGAAAGCCGATCTCTATTTTAATCAGTTCCTGGCCGTTTCCCGTAACAGCGACCAGGAGCAGCAACTGACAGAAACCACACAAGCCAGCTATGAGCGGCTACGCGGTGCGTTGCGTGAGTTAGTCGTCTTCCTGGAAGGTGGCAACCTGCAGGGCTTTATGGATCAACCCACGCAGAAAATGCAGGACCTGTTCGAAGCCGACTTCGTCCAGTACCTGCAACTGGTCAACGAAAATATCGCCCAGGCCAATGCGGCCAACCAGCGTTCCTTCACGCTGGCCGGTTGGCTGGTGTGCGGCGCAGTGCTGATGCTGATCCTGGTGACCGCCAGCGCCATGTGGTGGTTGCGCAATATGCTGGTTCAGCCGCTGAATATTATGCGCAGCCACTTTGACCGTATCGCCGACGGCGATCTGGCCGCGCCGATCCAGGTGTATGGCCGCAACGAGATCAGCCAGCTGTTTGCCAGCCTGCACCGCATGCAGAACTCGTTGATTGGCACAGTGGGTGCGGTGCGCGAAGGTGCCGAGTCGATCCTGATCGGGCTACAGGAGATTTCGGAAGGTAATAACGATCTCTCTTCCCGCACCGAACAGCAGGCCGCGTCGCTGGAGGAATCTGCCGCCAGTATGGAGCAGTTAACCGCCACGGTGAAACAGAATGCCGACAACGCCCGCCAGGCCTCAAAGCTGGCGCGCGATGCCTCAGCCACCGCGGCCAAAGGCGGGGAAATGGCCGACGATGTGGTGACCACCATGCACGATATTGCCAGCAGCTCGCAGAAAATTGGCGCCATTACCAGCGTGATCGACGGCATTGCCTTCCAGACCAATATCCTGGCATTGAACGCGGCGGTTGAAGCGGCGCGGGCGGGTGAACAAGGGCGGGGCTTTGCCGTGGTGGCGGCAGAGGTACGCAATCTGGCACAGCGTAGCGCCCAGGCAGCCAAAGAAATCAAAGTGCTGATCGATGAATCGGTCGGCCGTGTTAAGCAAGGGTCGGTGTTGGTCGAAAACTCCGGTGCCACGATGAAGGATATCGTGCGTTCGGTGACCCGCGTTACCGACATCATGGGCGAGATCTCCTCGGCTTCCGATGAGCAAAGCCGCGGTATCGAGCAGGTCACTCAGGCCGTGACCCAGATGGATCAGGTGACGCAACAGAACGCCGCGCTGGTGGAACAAGCGGCCTCTGCGGCGGCGGCATTGGAAGAGCAGGCTATTACGCTGGCCGATGCGGTAGCGGTATTCCGCCTGGCGGACGACAACATCACCTTATCAGAAAGTCTTAACAACGGAGTTTTATCAGTGGCAAAGGAAGCAACTAGTGTCGAATTGTATGGCAAGTAACAACCCATTGGGTGAAGGGCTATGAGTAGTTCCTCTTCACCCACCAATAAAGAGCCTGCGTCTTTACTGACTCAGATGGTGCAACGGCTGCCCCTGTCGGATGTGCATTTCCGACGGATCAGCCAGTTGATCTATCAGCGTGCCGGTATTGTGTTGGCCGAGCACAAACGCGAGATGGTTTACAACCGTCTGGTTCGCCGTCTGCGGCTGCTGGGAATACCCGATTTTGGTAGTTATCTGGTGCTGCTGGAAAGTGACACCAACAGCGCCGAGTGGCAGGCATTCGTCAACGCCCTGACCACCAACCTGACGGCGTTCTTCCGTGAGGCGCACCATTTCCCGATCCTGGCGGAACATGCGCGTTCGCGACCCAACGGTTACTCCGTGTGGAGTACCGCCGCCTCGACCGGTGAAGAGCCTTACTCGATCGCCATTACCTTGAATGAGGCGCTGGGGCAGCGGGCGACGGGGACGCAGGTGTGGGCCAGCGATATTGATACTCAGGTATTGGAAAAGGCCGAAGCGGGGGTGTATCGCCAGGAAGATCTGCGCACCCTGACACCGGCGCAGATGCAGCGTTATTTCCTGCGAGGGACCGGGCCTCACCATGGTCTGGTACGGGTTCGGCCAGAACTGGCGGCACAGGTGCATTTCCAGCCGCTCAATCTGCTGGCCCCTGAATGGGCGTTGCCGGGGCAATTTGATGCGATATTTTGCCGTAACGTCATGATCTATTTTGACAAGGAAACACAAGAGCGCATTTTGCGGCGCTTTGTGCCGCTGCTTAAACCGGGGGGCCTGATGTTTGCTGGCCATTCCGAAAACTTTAGCCAGCTCAGCCGGGATTTCTACTTGCGTGGGCAGACCGTGTATGGCCTGACCAAGGAGAGGTAATGAATAAAATCAGCGTATTAAGCGTAGACGACTCTGCCCTGATGCGGCAGCTGATGACCGAGATTGTCAATAGCCATCCCGATATGGAGATGGTGGCGACCGCCCCCGATCCGCTGGTGGCGCGTGATTTGATCAAAAAATTCAACCCGCAGGTGCTGACGCTGGACGTCGAAATGCCGCGTATGGACGGGCTGGATTTTCTGGAAAAACTGATGCGCCTGCGGCCGATGCCGGTGGTGATGGTGTCGTCGTTGACCGGAAAGGGATCGGAGATCACCCTGCGGGCGTTGGAATTGGGCGCAGTGGATTTTGTCACCAAGCCGCAGTTGGGGATCCGCGAAGGCATGCTGGCCTATAGCGAGCTGATTGCCGAAAAGATCCGCACGGCAGCCAAGGCGCGCCTGCCGCAGCGTTCAACGGCACCGGCTCCGGAGATCCTCAGCCATACGCCGTTGTTGAGCAGTGAGAAGCTGATCGCTATCGGGGCGTCTACCGGCGGTACCGAGGCAATCCGCCACGTCTTGCAGCCGTTACCGGCTACCAGCCCGGCGTTATTGATCACCCAGCATATGCCGCCAGGGTTTACCCGTTCGTTTGCCGAGCGGCTCAACAAGCTATGCCAGATCACGGTAAAAGAAGCCGAAGACGGCGAGCGCGTGTTGCCTGGTCATGCCTATATTGCGCCGGGAGATCGTCATCTGGAGCTGACGCGCAGCGGTGCCAACTATCAGGTTCGGCTGCATGATGGCCCGCCGGTGAACCGGCATCGTCCTTCGGTTGATGTGCTGTTCCGTTCGGTGGCCCAGTTTGCGGGGCGCAATGCGGTGGGGGTGATCCTCACCGGCATGGGGAATGACGGTGCGGCAGGCATGTTGGAAATGCACCGTGCCGGGGCGTACACCCTGGCGCAGAACGAAGCCAGTTGTGTGGTGTTTGGCATGCCGCGTGAGGCCATTGCCACCGGCGGAGTCAATGAAGTGGTGGAATTGGAGCGCATGAGCCAACGCATGTTGGCGCAGATCGCGGGTGGTCAGGCGCTGCGTATTTGATGTTATGCCCCTAACCACGGGGCAAAAATGATTAACCTTAGGAGCAATAATGGCAGACAAAAACCTTAAATTTCTGGTGGTGGATGATTTTTCTACCATGCGCCGCATCGTCAGAAATTTGCTGAAAGAACTGGGTTTTAACAACGTCGAAGAGGCGGAAGACGGGGCGGATGCGTTGAACAAACTGCGCGCCGGTAGCTTCGATTTCGTGGTATCGGACTGGAATATGCCGAACATGGATGGTCTCGAGCTGTTGCAAACCATCCGCGCCGACGGTGCGCTGGCATCTATGCCGGTGCTGATGGTGACGGCAGAGGCCAAGAAAGAGAACATCATTGCTGCCGCTCAGGCGGGTGCCAGTGGTTACGTGGTGAAACCCTTCACGGCGGCGACGCTGGAAGAGAAGCTCAACAAGATCTTTGAAAAACTGGGCATGTAAAAAAGGAGAGGGCGATGAGAGATATTCCAATGCCTGCCAGCGATGCAGCGACAGCGGGTGAGATCATCTCCCGCATCGGTCAACTGACCCGCATGCTGCGTGACAGCATGCGTGAGCTGGGGCTAGATCAGGCTATCGCTCAGGCTGCCGAAGCGATCCCGGACGCGCGCGACCGTCTTGATTATGTTGTCACCATGACGGCGCAGGCGGCGGAGCGGGCGCTCAACTGCGTGGAGGCGGCACAACCCCGTCAGGCGGAGTTGGAGTCGCAGGCCAATACGCTAAAAGGGCGCTGGGACGAGTGGTTTGCCAACCCTATCGAGCTGGCAGATGCCCGTTCACTGGTGACGGATACCCGTCAGTATCTGGATCGGGTGCCGGAGCACACCGCATTCACCAACGCCCAGTTGCTGGAGATCATGATGGCGCAGGATTTCCAGGATCTCACCGGCCAGGTGATCAAGCGCATGATGGACGTGGTGCAGGAGATTGAAAAGCAGCTGCTGATGGTACTGATGGAAAACATCCCGGATCAGCCTGCCAAAGAGAAAAGGCCGAACGACAGCCTGCTCAATGGCCCGCAGCTGGATCAGAACGGGGCTGGCGTAATTGCCAATCAGGCCCAGGTGGACGATCTGCTCGACAGCCTAGGTTTTTGATCATTTATTAGGGCGCACCCTGCGCCCTAAATCTTTTCGCTAGCCCATCCCCGAAATAACCGGCCTTTTGCGCCGTTGTTCCCGCAATGAAATCCGCATTTTTTTGGCATGCTGGCGGCAATTCTATTCTTCGCACGCATGGGAACCCTCGCCTTGGCCGAAGACAGTGATATGGAAAAAACTGAGGCCCCCACACCCCACCGGCTGGAAAAGGCGCGTGAAGAGGGCCAGATTGCGCGTTCGCGTGAATTGACTTCGATCCTGATGCTGATCGCGGGGTTGTCGATCTTGTGGGTAGCGGGCGGCCATATCGCGCAACAGTTGGCGAGGATGTTATCGGAAGGGCTGCATTTTGATCACAACATGGTCAGCAACGATAAGCAGATGCTGCGCCAGTTTGCCATGCTGCTGCGTCAGGCGGTGTGGGCGCTGATGCCGATCCTCGCTGGATTGGTGCTGGTGGCGCTGTCGGCCCCGATGCTGCTGGGTGGCGTAGGCTTCAGCCTTAAGTTTGATGCCAAGCGCATGAACCCGATCTCCGGATTAAAACGGATGTTCTCCACCCAGGTGCTGGCAGAGTTGTTGAAGGCCATTCTCAAAGCGACGCTGGTGGGTTGGGTAGCCGGGCTTTACCTGTGGCACAACTGGGCGGCGATGCTGCATCTGGTCACCCAGCAACCGCAGGACGCACTGCGCAATGCGCTACAGATTGTGATCTTCTGCGGCATGCTGATCGTCCTTGGGCTGGTGCCGATGGTGGCCTTCGACGTGTTTTATCAGCTATGGAGCCACTTCAAGAAATTGAAGATGACCAAGCAGGAAATCCGCGACGAACATAAGCAGCAGGAGGGCGATCCTCATGTCAAAGGGCGTATTCGCCAGCAACAGCGGGCCATCTCTCGCCGCCGCATGATGTCCGACGTGCCGAAGGCCGACGTGATTGTCACCAACCCGACACATTACGCCGTGGCATTGCAATACAACGACAAGAACATGAGCGCGCCAAAAGTCCTTGCCAAAGGGGCTGGGGAGATCGCCTTGCGTATCCGTGAATTGGCGAATGAACACCGTATCCCGACTCTGGAAGCTCCGCCGCTGGCGCGGGCGCTATACCGTCACAGTGAGATTGGGCAACACATTCCCACGACCTTGTATGCCGCCGTGGCCGAGGTCCTGGCCTGGGTCTACCAGCTGCGCCGTTGGCAGCGTGAAGGTGGCCTGATCCCGAAAAAACCTCAACGTTTACCGGTGCCTGAAGCACTGGATTTTGCTGGAGAGAATAACTCAGATGGCTAATTTGGCCTCCCTGCTTCGTTTGCCGGGTAATTTTAAAGATACGCAGTGGCAGGTGCTGGCTGGCCCGATACTGATCCTGATGATCCTGTCGATGATGGTGCTGCCGTTACCGGCATTTATCCTCGATCTGCTGTTTACCTTCAATATTGCCTTGTCGATTATGGTGCTGTTGGTGGCGATGTTTACCCAGCGGACGCTGGAGTTCGCCGCCTTCCCGACCATCCTGCTGTTCTCAACCCTGTTACG
The DNA here is from genome assembly GCF_046269175.1 of Serratia sp. J2. Classification (NCBI taxonomy): domain Bacteria; kingdom Pseudomonadati; phylum Pseudomonadota; class Gammaproteobacteria; order Enterobacterales; family Yersiniaceae; genus Serratia; species Serratia sp. J2. The sequence continues at coordinate 99,573 of NZ_JBKABN010000015.1, read as the reverse complement.
CCTATCGCTGAACGTCGCTTCCACGAGGATCATCCTGATGGAAGGGCATACCGGCGCGGCGGCCGCGGGGCGGGTGGTTGAAGCGTTCGGTCACTTCCTGGTGGGCGGCAACTTCGCCATTGGTATCGTGGTGTTCATCATTCTGGTGCTGATCAACTTTATGGTGATCACCAAAGGGGCCGGACGTATTGCCGAAGTGGGCGCCCGTTTTGTCCTTGACGGGATGCCGGGCAAACAGATGGCGATCGATGCCGATCTGAACGCCGGGCTGATCGGCGAAGACGAGGCTAAAAAGCGCCGTTCCGAAGTGACGCAGGAAGCGGATTTCTACGGTTCGATGGACGGTGCCAGCAAGTTTGTGCGCGGTGACGCGGTAGCAGGCTTGATGATCATGGTGATTAACGTGGTGGGTGGCCTGTTGGTCGGCGTGATCCAGCACGGTATGGAGTTGGGTACCGCGGCTGAAACCTATACCTTACTGACCATCGGTGATGGCCTGGTCGCCCAGATCCCTGCGTTGGTGATCTCGACGGCGGCCGGTGTGATCGTCACCCGCGTAGCGACCGATGAGGACGTTGGCGAGCAGATGGTCAACCAGCTGTTCAACAATCCGCGTGTGATGGTGTTGAGTGCTGGGGTATTGGGGCTGTTGGGGATGGTTCCTGGTATGCCAAACCTGGTGTTCCTGCTGTTCACGGCGGCACTGCTGGCGCTGGCCTGGCGGTTACGCGGGCGTGAACAGAAGGCGCCGAAAGTCAAAGAGCCGCCGCTGCCGCAGGAAAATCCGCAGGCGGTGGAGGCCAGTTGGTCAGATGTACAGCTGGAGGATCCGTTGGGCATGGAAGTCGGTTACCGCCTGATCCCCATGGTGGACTTTCAGCAAAACGGCGAGCTGCTGGGGCGTATTCGTGGCATCCGTAAAAAATTCGCTCAGGATACCGGCTATCTGCCGCCGGTGGTGCATATTCGCGACAACCTTGAACTGTCGGCGGCCAGTTACCGCATTCTGATGAAAGGGGTGGAGATCGGCAGCGGTGAAGCACATCCGGGGCGCTGGCTGGCGATAAATCCGGGCAATGCGCTGGGGGAGCTGGCCGGTGACAAAACCGTCGATCCGGCCTTCGGGCTGGAGGCGGTGTGGATCGATAGCGCACTGCGTGAACAGGCGCAGATCCAGGGGTTCACGGTGGTGGAGGCCAGTACCGTAGTCGCCACTCACCTCAACCATTTGCTTGGTCAGTTTGCCAGCGAGCTGTTTGGCCGCCAGGAAACCCAGCAATTGTTGGATCGTGTCTCGCAGGAGATGCCGAAGCTGACAGAGGATTTTGTACCAGGAGTCGTTTCGCTGACCACGTTGCACAAGGTGCTACAGAATCTGCTGGCCGAAAGAGTGTCGATTCGCGATATGCGTACCATTATAGAAACGCTGGCGGAACATGCGCCAACGCAAAGCGATCCTTTCGAACTGACCTCCGTGGTGCGCGTGGCTCTTGGGCGGGCCATCACCCAGCAGTGGTTCCCTGGTAACGGTGAGATCCAGGTCATTGGTCTGGATACGCCGCTTGAGCGCCTGCTGTTGCAGGCTCTGCAAGGGGGCGGAGGTCTTGAACCGGGTCTGGCGGACCGCTTGTTGGATCAGGCCAAACAGGCGCTGCAGCGTCAGGAAATGCTCAGCGCACCGCCGGTGCTGCTGGTAAACCATGCGTTACGTGCCCTGCTGGCGCGCTTCCTGCGCCGTACCTTGCCGCAGTTGGTGGTGCTGTCGAACCTGGAAATCAACGACGAACGTCAGATCCGCATGACCTCAACCATAGGAGCCGCCTGATGAAAGCTTTCCTTCCTTTGTTAGTGTTGTTCACTCCTTTGGCTGCGCAGGCGGTGTCGGGCTCTTGGGCCGCCGATGCCAGCGGCGTCACGCTGGAAACGGGGAGCGTGCGTGATGTTTCCCCCAGCCTGCGGCCAGCTAATCCACCGGCGGCGGATGCTCGGGTGACCAGCGTAAGCTGGCGTTATCAGTTGCTGGCAGGTGCGCCAGCCGGATTACAGGTACAGCTTTGTACCTCGTCACGTTGCTTGCCTCTAGGTGCGGGCAGTGGCCGTAGTGAGGCCTTCAACGGTCTTCCTGCAGACAGCGAGTTCCGCTTCATTTATTACGTGCAGTCTCGCGGCGCGTTAAATCCTCCGCTGCGGGCGATCTCTAATCAGGTGATTGTGAATTATGAGTGAGGACGAGCGGTCACCCTGGTGCGATTTGCCTTAACAGCCAGTCACGCAACTTCATGATATCGGCGCGCTGCGCGTTTTCTTCCGTGGTAACCAGGTAATAGCGGGCACCGGGTAATGACATCTCGAACGGCGCGGTTAATACGCCGCGTTGTAACAAATCTCGCGCCAGCAACTGGCTGGCAACCACGATAAAGCGATCCTCGTACAGCTAGGTACAGGAGCCAATTCCAGCTGGCGCTAGTTCAGGTGCAAATGAAATTGTGGGAATGGTATGAGATGCAGACTCAGTAGCAGAGTTGTGGCACGTTCTGTCCCCTCTCCTTTTGGGAGAGGGCTAGGGGCCGTGCTCAAACCCCAATCTTACGGCCCAGCAGGCTCCCCGCGCGGGACTGGCCATCGGGGCCGTACAGCGATTTATTTTGCTTGTTTAAAATCGCCAGTGCCTGCGTATTGTGCTCAATATGATGATTGAGCAGCATGCCGTTATGGTGATTCTGTTCGCGCAGTTGCAGGCTTTGCTGTTGCACTTGCTGCCAGCGGGTCGCCAACTGCGGTTGGCCATCATAAGGTGCCTGGCAGTGTTGCAGCCGCTCCATCTCCAGCCGCTGTTGGTCCAGATAATTGACCGTCGCCAGCAGTTGACTTTTAGCATCGGTCACGCGTTGCAGAGCCACGCCAGCCAAGGTTTTCGAGCACAGTAAAGTGTGCTCCTCCGTCTGCACCGTGCCTAATGCCTGCAAGGTGTCCAGCAGCTTATCCAGCAGTTGTGCCAGGTTTTCCATATCAATGACTCACCCTTGGTGTTAACCCCGATCGGCGCCGGACTGCCATTCGCTTTGCACGTCTTGTAACAAGGCGTCGGCAATCTTGCCGGTATCCATCTTCAATTCGCCGTTGCGGATCGCTTGCTTGATGCTTTCCACTCGCTCCATATTGATATCTTGGCTACCCGGCTGCATCAGGCGAGCCTGTGCATCACTCAGCTTAACCTGGGTGCCGCTGACCGCAGTTTCCGTCGATACCTTTTTACGTGCTTGCAACGTGCTGTCTGTCTGTGTTTCTCGCGGATGCACCGTGGGCACGGGTTGCAACCGTTGGGTACGATCGATACTCATGTTCAATCTCCATCTGTACCACCGTCGCCGAGGCAACGGGGAGTTCAATTCTGTGGCCCTGGTGGCCGGATAAATGCTGCTATGACTTGGTTATCGACAAGTATTGGCAAAGCTTTATTTTTTTATAGAGTAATACGAATTGTGCCATCGTCATTGGCGGTGCCGCTGACAATCTGCCCGGAGGCCATGCGCACGCGCACGCTGTCTTCGGCGGCGGCGTTATTCATCGCTTTCCCTGCGCCGCTGATATTAAATCCATCGCCCTGCGCCATCACCTGTACCGTTTGCCCGGCCTTGATCGCCCAGGCCCGTCTCAGCATGACCATGTTCAAGGGTTGCCCTGGGCTGATATTGCGCAGGCTGACGGCTCCGATCGCCTTGGCGTTATCGGTCAGGGTACGCGCCGGCAGGGTGTCTAATCGGCCGGTTTTCAGCTTGATATCATTGGCAGTGATTTTGCTGCCAGCACTGATCCCCCGTGCTGCCACCAGATAATGTCCCGCTACCTGCACCTGCGCCTGAATAAAGCGTCGCTCCTGGCCACAACGGGCCGAGATGCTGATGTTACCCCAGCTGCGAGCATTCTGAGGCATCGAAAGCTGCGGCAATTCGCACTGCGGCCAACGGCTTGCTGGCGTGCGTACCAGCACCTTGACGTCGGTCACGTTGGTACTGGTGGCAAATTGAGACTTGATAAAGCTCTCCACCTGTCCGTCCAGGCCCTCGGCGTGCGCGTTCAGGCCGATCAGCAAGCCGACCAACAGCAGGATCCTTTTCATATTTTGCCTCACAGACGCAGCGACCACAGGGGGACAAGTGTAACCGTTACGCGCGCAGGCTAAGCAGACAAATAGCGACGCATTTTGCCCTTATTCCCACGATAGGCTGACAGGTAGGGCGTTTATGCTGTCGGCTCCAAATTCTAACCTCGCGGAGGGAGCATGCTCGACAAATTGGACGCTGCTCTGCGTTTTGGCCAGGAGGCGCTGAACCTGCGCGCCCAGCGGCAGGAAATCCTGGCGGCCAACATCGCCAACGCAGATACGCCGGGCTATCAGGCTCGTGATATCGATTTCGCCAGCCAACTGAACAAGGTCATGGAACAGGGGCGCGTCAACAGCAGCGGCGTTGCGCTGAGCCTGACCTCGGCTCGCCATATCCCGGCGCAGAATATGCAGCCACCGTCGCTGGATCTTCTGTTCCGCGTACCGGATCAGCCTTCCCTGGATGGCAACACGGTGGATATGGACCGTGAGCGCACCAACTTTGCTGATAACAGCCTGAAATATCAAACCGACCTGACGCTGTTGAACGGCCAGATCAAAGGCATGATGTCCGTGCTGCAAGGAGGATAATTTCCATGTCGTTATTGAATATTTTTGATATTTCCGGTTCGGCCCTGTCCGCACAATCCCAACGTCTGAACGTCAGCGCCAGCAATATGGCCAACGCCGACAGCGCCACCGGCCCGGATGGCCAGCCTTATCGGGCCAAACAGGTGGTGTTTGAGGTCGCGGCGGCACCAGGCCAGTCGACCGGTGGCGTGCGCGTTGCGCAGGTAGTAGACGACCCCTCGCCGGAGCGCTTGGTGTTTCAGCCGGGCAACCCGCTGGCGGATGCCAAAGGCTACGTGCGGATGCCCAACGTCGATGTTGTAGGGGAAATGGTCAACACCATCTCGGCCTCGCGCAGCTATCAGGCCAACGTCGAAGTGTTGAATACCACCAAATCCATGTTGATGAAAACCCTGACGCTGGGTCAGTAACCGGAGCTTTTATTTATGGCCATTGCCGCCACCACCAATGAATCACTCGACAACAGCATTGCCGGTACCGGCGCCAAAAGCGGTGCGAATGGCAATACCAGCCAGGATCTGAGCAACAATTTCCTGACGCTGTTGGTGGCCCAGTTGAAAAACCAGGACCCCACCAACCCGATGCAAAACAACGAACTGACGACCCAACTGGCCCAGATCAATACGGTCAGCGGGATCGAGAAGCTCAACACCACGCTGGGGTCGATCTCCGGCCAGATCAGCGGCAACCAGTCAATCCAGGCCAGTTCGCTGATTGGCCACGGTGTGATGGTGCCGGGCAAGGAGATTCTGGTGGGGAATGACGCTGGCAAGGTCAGCACCACGCCGTTTGGCATCGAGCTGGAACGCACCGCCGATGCGGTCACGGCGACCATCAGCGATGCCACCGGCAAAGTGGTACGCACCATCGATCTGGGCGGGCTGACCGCCGGTGTGCACTCCTTCTCCTGGGACGGTTCGCTGGAGGATGGCACCAATGCGCCCGATGGCTCTTACACCGTGGCGATCAACGCCAAAAACGGTGGTGAGCAGTTGGTGGCGCAGCCACTGCGTTTCGCCATGGTTAACGGCGTCACGCGCGGTACGGATGGGGCAAAACTGGATCTGGGCGTGGCGGGGACCTCAACGCTGGATGACGTGCGCCTGATCCTGTCCAAACTGGGTTCGTCAAACTAAACGCAGTGATTTTCCACGTCGGCAATGGATCGCTCGATCCTGAAGACACCTTTTTAAATGACCTATTTCGGAGAACGACATGGCTTTTTCTCAAGCGGTCAGCGGTTTAAACGCGGCTGCAACCAACCTGGATGTGATTGGTAACAACATCGCCAACTCCGCCACCTATGGCTTTAAATCCGGCAGCGTATCCTTTGCCGATATGTTTGCTGGCTCGCAGGTCGGGCTGGGGGTGAAAGTGGCGGGGATCACCCAGAACTTCAACGGCGGTACTACCACCAACACCAACCGGGCAATGGATATCGCCATCAGCCAGAACGGCTTCTTCCGTATGCAAGACGCCGATGGCGGCATCTTCTATACGCGTAATGGGCAGTTCATCATGGATGCCAACCGCAACATCACCAACATGCAAGGGTTGAGCCTGACCGGCTACCCGGCGGCTGGTTCGCCGCCAACCATCCAGCAGGGGGCCGATCCGGTACCGCTGAGCATCCCTGAAGGCATGATGAACGCCAAAGCCAGCACCAGCGGCAATATGGTGGCCAACCTGAAATCGACCCATAAGCCACCGGCGGTGACGCCTTTCGATCCCAACAAGACCGACTCGTTTAACTGCGTCAACACCATTACCACCTACGACACCCTGGGCAATGCACACAACATCAACGCCTACTTTGTTAAAACAGCTGATAACAAGTGGGACGTTTATACCCAGGACGGCAGCGTGACAGGTGCTCCGTCTGCCAAAGCGGGCAGCCTGAACTTTGACAACAGCGGTACGCTGACCGGGACGCTGAAGCCAGATGGCACACCAAGCGCCACGCCATTCAACCTGGTCGTGCCAATGTCGGCTAAAGACGGCGCGCTGGCGCAAAACTTTAACCTGAGCTTTGCCGGTAGCCTGCAACAGAACGTTGGTAGTGACTCTGTCAGCAAGATTTCCCAGGACGGCTATGCCACCGGGGAATACCAGGGCTTCCAGATCAACAAAGACGGCACCGTGGTCGGGGTATACAACAACCAGCAGACCCAATTGCTGGGGCAGATCGTGTTGACCAACTTCTCCAACCCGGAAGGGCTGGCCTCACAGGGTGATAACGTCTGGAAGGAGACCGGTGCTTCAGGTCAGCCACGTGTAGGCCTGGCGGGCGGTGGCGGTTTCGGTTCACTGACCAGCGGAGCGCTGGAGTCTTCCAACGTCGATCTGAGTCAGGAACTGGTAAACATGATCGTCGCACAGCGTAACTACCAATCAAACGCGCAAACCATCAAAACCCAGGATTCGATCCTGCAAACGCTGGTCAGCCTGCGCTAATAGGATTGATTTATGGATCACGCGATTTATACCGCGATGGGTGGAGCCCGGCAGACGCTGGAGCAGCAGTCGGTCACGGCCAACAACCTGGCCAATGCCTCCACGCCGGGGTTCCGCGCACAGCTTTCGGCACTGCGTGCAGTGCCGGTTGATGGGCCAAGCATGCAGACCCGTACGCTGGTGGCAGCTTCGACGCCTGGGGCAGACATGAGCCAAGGGCCGCTGAACTACACCGGGCGGCCACTGGATGTGGCATTGCAGCAGGACGGGTTTCTGGCGCTAAGGCTGCCGGACGGCACTGAAGCTTACAGCCGTAACGGCAGCATCCAGATCTCTTCCACCGGGCAGTTGATGGTGCAGGGCGTGCCGCTGATGGGTGATGGCGGGCCGATCGAAGCCCCGCCGCAGGCAGAACTGACGCTGGCGGCGGACGGCACCATCTCGGCGTTAAATCCGGGCGATCCGCCAAACACCATTTCCCAGATTGGCCGCTTGAAGCTGGTGAAGGCCGATGCGCGGGAAGTGGTGCGCGGGGACGACGGCCTGTTCCATCTGACTGCCGAGGCTCAGCAGCAGCGTGGCAACCAACTACCGAACGATCCCGAAGTGCGGATCATGCCGGGAGTGTTGGAGGGCAGCAACGTCAAACCGCTGGAGACAATGGTGGATATGATCGCCAACGCTCGCCGGTTCGAAATGCAAATGAAGGTCATCCACAGCGTGGATGAAAACGCACAGCGCGCCAACTCATTGCTGTCAATGAGCTGAGTGCAGAGGAATAAATCATGATCCCATCCTTATGGATTGCCAAAACCGGTCTGGATGCGCAGCAGACCAATATGGACGTGATCGCCAACAACCTGGCGAACGTCAGTACCAACGGGTTTAAACGCCAGCGTGCGGTGTTTGAAGATCTGCTGTACCAGACCATGCGTCAGCCCGGAGCTCAGTCTTCCGAGCAGACCACGCTGCCTTCCGGTTTGCAGATTGGTACCGGCGTACGTCCGGTGGCGACCGAGCGCATCCACAGCCAGGGCAATCTGTCGCAGACCAACAACAGCAAAGACGTGGCGATCAAGGGGCAGGGCTTCTTCCAGGTGGTGTTACCGGATGGCACTCAGGCCTATACCCGCGATGGTTCATTCCAGATCGATCAGAATGGCCAGTTGGTGACCGCCAGTGGTTTTCAGGTGCAACCGGCGATCACCATTCCGGCCAACGCCCTGAGCATTACCGTGGGCCGTGATGGCATCGTCAGCGTGACCCAGCAGGGCCAGACGGCGGCGCAGCAGGTCGGGCAACTGACGTTGACCACCTTTATCAACGATAGCGGCCTGGAAAGCATGGGTGAAAACCTGTACCAGGAAACCGAAAGCTCCGGTGCACCTAACGAAAGTACCCCTGGCCTAAACGGGGCAGGCCTGTTGTATCAGGGTTATGTTGAAACCTCTAACGTCAACGTGGCGGAAGAGTTGGTCAACATGATCCAGACCCAGCGTGCCTATGAGATCAACAGCAAAGCGGTATCAACGTCTGACCAGATGCTGCAAAAGCTGACGCAACTGTAATCGACGGGCGCAGCAGGCTGCGCCCGTAATCCTTATCCTGAGCAACAAAGGCGATACCCGTGGTAACCACCTTTTTAGCGGCCAGCGTGCCGCAGCAAGGCAAACGCGTCCTGGCCGGGCTGCTGATGCTGACAGTCGGCGGCTGTGCCTATATTCCGCATACCCCCCTGGTTGACGGAGCTACCACGGCTCAGCCCGCTCCGGCAGGCGCTCCGGTGCCGAACGGTTCGATTTTCCAGACGGTACAGCCGATGAACTACGGCTATCAGCCGCTGTTTGAAGATCGTCGCCCGCGTAATATCGGCGACACCCTGACCATCGTGCTGCAAGAAAACGTCAGTGCCAGCAAGAGTTCATCCGCCAACGCCAGCCGCAATGGGGCCAGCAAATTTGGCGTAGCCACTTCACCGCGATACCTCGAAGGGCTGCTTGGTAACGCGCGAGCCGACATGGATATCTCCGGCGACAGCACCTTCGGCGGCAAGGGGGGGGCGAACGCCAACAACACCTTTAACGGCACCATTACCGTCACGGTCAATCAGGTCTTGGCCAACGGCAACCTGCACGTGGTGGGCGAAAAGCAAATTGCCATCAATCAGGGCACCGAATTCATCCGTTTCTCCGGTGTGGTTAACCCCCGCACCATCAGTGGCAATAACTCGGTCACGTCCACCCAGGTGGCGGATGCACGCATTGAATACGTCGGCAACGGCTATATCAATGAAGCGCAGACCATGGGGTGGCTACAGCGCTTCTTCTTAAATGTTTCACCGTTCTAAGGATTGACCGATGCTGAAAAAGTTTCTTCTCACACTGTCCATGATGCTGGTTTGCCTGCCCGCGACGGCGGAACGCATCCGCGATCTGGTGACGGTACAGGGCGTACGTGACAACGCGTTGATTGGCTACGGCCTTGTCGTGGGATTGGACGGCTCTGGCGACCAGACCATGCAAACCCCGTTTACCACCCAGAGCCTGAGTAACATGCTGTCGCAGCTGGGGATCACCGTGCCGCCAGGCACCAACATGCAGTTAAAAAACGTGGCGGCGGTGATGGTAACCGCCAAGCTGCCGCCGTTCTCCCGTGCGGGGCAGAATATCGACGTGGTGGTGTCCTCAATGGGTAACGCCAAAAGCCTGCGTGGCGGGACACTGCTGATGACACCGCTGAAAGGTGTTGATAATCAGGTCTATGCGTTGGCACAGGGTAACGTGCTGGTCGGCGGGGCCGGTGCGTCCTCCGGGGGCAGCAGCGTGCAGGTCAATCAGTTGGCCGGTGGCCGTATCAGCAACGGCGCTTCCATCGAACGCGAATTGCCGACCACCTTCGGCCAGGATGGCGTGATCAACCTGCAACTGAACGACGATGATTTCACCCTGGCACAACAGATCAGCGACGCCATCAACCGCCAGCGCGGCGGTGGCACCGCCTCTCCGCTCGATTCCCGTACCGTGCAGGTATTGGTGCCGCGCGGCAATAGTTCGCAAGTGCGCTTCCTGGCGGATATTCAGAATATCAGCATTAACGTTGGGGCGATGGATGCCAAAGTGATCATCAACTCCCGGACCGGTTCGGTGGTAATGAACCGCGATGTGGTACTGGACTCCTGCGCGGTGGCACAAGGGAACCTGTCGGTGGTGGTCGATCGGCAAAACACCGTCAGCCAGCCGGATACGCCATTCGGCGGTGGCCAGACCGTGGTGACGCCGAATACCCAGATTTCCGTGCAGCAGCAGGGAGGTTCACTGCAAAAAGTGAACGCCAGTGCCAACCTCAATAACGTGGTTCGCGCGTTGAATGCGCTGGGGGCGACGCCGATCGACCTGATGTCTATCTTGCAGGCAATGCAGAGCGCTGGTTGCCTGCGTGCCAAACTGGAAATTATCTGATGAGCAGCGATCTGATGGCCATGTCGGGCGCTGCCTATGACACCCAGTCGCTAAACGGCTTGAAGCGCGATGTTGCCGCCGATCCGCAGGGCAATATCAAGCAGGTGGCCCAGCAGGTGGAAGGTATGTTCGTGCAGATGATGCTGAAAAGCATGCGTGCGGCATTGCCGCAGGATGGTGTGTTGAGCAGCGACCAGACGCGGCTGTATACCTCGATGTACGATCAGCAAATCGCCCAACAGATGTCGCAGAAAGGCCTGGGGCTGGCGGACATGATGGTCAAGCAGCTCTCCGCCGGAAACAGCCGCCCAAGCGAAACCGCAGGGACGGTGCCGATGGCGCTGGACAACGAGGTGTTACAGACCTTGCCGCGTCAGGCATTGGAGCAGATGGTCCGCCGGGCAGTGCCCAAAATACCTTCGGCGCCTCCCTTGCCGTTGAGCAACGGCAACTTTGTGGCGCAGTTGTCCATTCCGGCACGGGTTGCCAGCCAGCAAAGCGGTATTCCGCACCAGTTGATTGTGGCGCAGGCTGCGCTGGAGTCTGGCTGGGGGCAACGCGAGATCCCGGCGGCGGATGGCTCACGCAGTTATAACCTGTTTGGTATCAAGGCCGGTAGCAGTTGGGATGGCCCGGTGACGGAGATCACCACTACCGAGTTCGAGGAAGGGGTGGCGAAGAAGGTCAAGGCACGCTTCCGCGTGTATGGCTCTTATATGGAAGCGATTGGGGATTACGTCAAATTGCTGACCAACAACCCGCGTTACGCCAACGTTGCCAGTGCCAGCAGCCCCGAGCAGGCGGCACATGCGCTGCAAAAGGCCGGTTATGCGACCGATCCGCTGTATGCCAAAAAGCTGGTCAGCATGATCCAGCAGATGAAAAACGCCGGGGAGCAGGTAACCAAAGCCTATACCCACGATTTGCAGGATCTGTTTTAGCTGTCGGGCGCTGCATGCAGCGCCCATTTTTTTACTCAAGTTTGCCGTCAGATGGCCGATAACCCAAACAGGCTGGATGGCAACGCCCGGCACAATTTTTGACCTCTGTGGGCCGCTGGCACCGCAGCATAAGGAACCTCTATGTCCAACAGCTTAATCAATACCGCGATGAGTGGCCTGAATGCGGCGCAGGTTGCGCTCAGCACCGTCAGTAATAACATTTCCAACTACAACGTGGCGGGCTATAACCGCCAGACCGCGATCCTGGCGCAAAACGGCGGCCTGGGTACCATGAACGGATTTATCGGCAACGGAGCCACCGTGACTACGGTCAATCGCGAGTATAACCAGTTCATCATGACCCAGCTGCGCGGAGCGCAAAGCGAAGCTTCGGCCCAGAGCAGCTACTTCGAAAAAGTCTCCCAGATTGACAACCTGCTGGCGTCCAAAACCAACACCCTGGCATCGGGGATGGAAGACTTCTTTAAAAACCTGCAAAACGTTGTCAGCAATGCCGGGGATGACGCAGCCCGTCAGACCGTGTTAGGCAAGGCCAACGGCCTGGTGAATCAGTTCAACAATGCGGATAAATATCTGCGCGATATGGATGCGGGCGTCAATCAGCAACTGAGCGACAGCGCCAACCAGATCAATACTTACAGCCAGCAGATCGCCCGTTTGAATAACGAAATCACCCAGGTGCGGGCCAGCAGCGGCGGCAGCGAGCCGAACGCCTTGCTGGATCAGCGCGATCAGTTGGTGACAGAGCTTAACAAAGTGGTCGGCGTTCAGGTCACTCAGCAGGACGGTGATGCCTATACCGTGACCTTCGCCAACGGCTTGACGCTGGTGCAAGGCAACTCCTCCTATCAGGTGACGGCGATGCCTTCCAGCAAAGACCCGTCCCGCCTGACGCTGGGTTACGATCGCGGCAATGGCGCTAGCGAAATTCCGGAAAGTCAGATTGGTAGCGGCAGCGTCAGCGGCGTGCTGAAGTTCCGCAGTGAATCACTGGACGGCGCACGTAACCAGTTGGGGCAATTGGCCCTGGCGCTGGCCGATAGCTTTAACCAGCAGCATCGCGAAGGCTTTGATATCAACGGCGATCCGGGGGAAGATTTCTTCAGCTTCTCGGGTGGGCGTACGGTCAACAATACCAACAACACCGGCAATGCCTCGCTGTCGGTCTCCTTTACCGATACCAGCAAGGTCAAGGCCAGCGACTACCGCATGGAGTTTGACGGTGCCAACTGGCAGGTTACGCGCCTGTCCGACAACGTCAAAGTGCCTGCCACCGCAGGCACTGATGCGGATGGCAAACCGACGCTGAGCTTTGATGGCCTGCAGGTCGGCGTGACGGGCAACGCGCAAAAGAATGACAGCTTTACCGTGAAGCCGGTTAGCGATGTGGCCGGAACCCTGAAGGTCGCGATCAGCGACTCGGCCAAGTTTGCAGCCGCAGGAACGGAAGATGGCGGTAAGGGTGATAACGACAACGTCAAGAAACTGCTCGATCTGCAAACCGCCAAAGTGGTGGAGGGTAAAGCAACCTTGAGCGGCGCCTATGCCGGATTGGTCAGCAGCGTGGGTAACCAGACCGCTACCGCCAAGGTCAACGCCACCGCACAAACCAATATTGTGACCCAATTGCAAACCCAACAGCAGTCCATCTCCGGGGTTAACCTGGACGAAGAGTATGGCGAACTGCTGCGTTTCCAACAGTATTACATGGCCAATGCGCAGGTGATCCAGACCGCCAGCTCGTTGTTTGACGCCATACTGAATATTCGTTGATTTTACCGTTAACTGCAGCCGGGATACCGGCTGCGGATGCCCTTAGTGAGGAATCCAACCCATGCGCATGAGCACCAGCATGATCTACCAGCAGAATCTGTCGGGGGTCACCAATAATCAGTCTCTGTGGATGCAGTCCGGGCAGCAGCTTTCCAGCGGCAAGCGCGTGCTTTACCCTTCGGACGATCCGTTAGCGGCGTCACAGGCGGTGATGATCTCGCAGTCGATGTCAGAAAACAGCCAGTACGCGCTGGCGCGCACCTTTGCCCGTCAGAATATCTCGATGGAAGAAACCGTACTGCGTAGCGCTGCCGACGGCATCAAGGACATGAAAACGCTGATCGTCAACGCCGGTGACGGCACGCTCAGCGATAATGACCGTGACTCTTTGGCCACCCAGTTGCAGGGGCTGAAAGATCAGCTACTCAGCCAGGCCAACAGTACCGACGGTAACGGCCGTTTCATTTTTGCTGGTTTTGCCAATGACAAAGCCCCGTTTGTCGAGCAGGGCGGCAAGGTGGTTTATCAGGGCAGCAACTCGGCCATTGAGCAGAAAGTGGATGCCAACCGCACCATGACCGTGGGCCACACCGGTAGCTCGATATTTATGTCGCTGACCAGCAATATCAAACCGGAGCCGGACGGCAGCGCTTCCGAGACAAACGTGTTCGAGAGTATCGACACGGCGCTGAAAGCGTTGAAAACCCCGCTGCAAGGGGCCGATGAGGCTACTCGCGCACAGGTGACGGCGGCGCTCGATAAGGCAACCCGTGGTCTGGATAACAGCTATAACAACGTGCTGAGCACCAACGCGGTGCTGGGGACTCAACTGCAAGAGTTGGACGTGCTGGACAGCATCGGTATCGAAAACAATACGGCTAACAAAAATCAGCTGACCGCGCTGGTTGAGGCGGATGTGGTGGAGGCGATCTCGTCTTACTACATGCAACAGGCGGCCTTGCAGGCATCGTATAAGACCTTCAGCGATATGCAGGGTATGTCGCTATTTCAAATGAATCGATAATACCCGTCGTTTTTCAAGCTGCAGGTAACAACGCTGCAGCTTGAAATCCATAGGGTATTAATTCTAGATAATGTCTATATTCAGGTTATAGGGCACTGCGCCCTATAACGTGGATATAGAGCGCAGTGCCGTTTTTGCACAGCCTGATTTAACGGCGGGAATCGTCAGGATATTCAGGCTGGATAAGCGATCATGCTATTTTTAACGTCACGCATTAAAAACAGATTATTTTTTCTTTTTGGCTACGGTCCAGATTTTTCCGCAGGCGGACGCCGTGATCTGAATGCGATTAGTGGTCCAATGCGCCATGCCCAAGGCTCTGCGTGCTTTTCTGTTAGTTTTCGCTTTCATTTGATGCTCCTGGCTATATTGAGATAAATAAAATTCCGCCGCCCTAAGGTGCGGTTATTTTATTTTCTTGGTGTTCCGTTAGTGTTAATAAATCACGTGACCCATTTAATGGTCTTTTACCGCTTTTTTATACGGCATGGGATTTATTTAATGAGGCCATTCTAAGGGGGGTATTTTATTATTCAAGCCCGGCAGAATAATCGCCGCTAAATCTGGTTAATTTCGCTTTTTCAACTTTTTATCTCGGAAAATATCTTTCCCTGCTAGTTTGTCTCGCGGGTAACCTCAGCGTTAAGGGGTCATGCCGCCGATCACCGCCGCCAGTCGATCGAAAAACTCACCGAACAGGTGCTCGCAGAAGGGGGCCAGCATCGGCATCATCATGCCAAGGGTCAACATGCCGATGGTTAATGTGACCGGGAAACCGATCACAAACACTGAAAGCTGTGGGGTAACGCGGTTGAGCAGGCCAAGCGCCAGGTTCAGCGTCAGCAGCAGGCAGATCAGCGGCAGCGCCAGCATCATACCGTTAATGAAGATCAGCGTTCCCGCTTGGGTCAGCGCCAGGAAACCGTTGCCGTTCAGCGGCCGCGCCTGGATAGGAAGGGTGTGAAAGCTGTCGGCTAACAGCGAGATCAGCCACAGGTGACCATCGAAGGTTAGGAACAATAGCATCGCCAGCAGGTTCAGCAGGCGCGCCAACAGCGGCGTATTGGGGCCGCCGGAGGGATCGAAGAAGGTGGCAAAGGACAACCCCATCTGCATGCCGATCACCTCACCCGCCAGGCGCACCGCCGCAAAGGCGAACTGCATCGTCAAACCGATCGCCACGCCGATCAGGATCTGCTGCACGGCCAGCCACAGGCCGGTGACGGAAAACAGGGGGATATTGCTGGTGGGCAGAGTGGGAGCGATCAGCAAAACGATCAGACCGCCCAGGCCGATTTTCACCCGCTTGGAGATCTGCTTTTCACTGAACAGCGGGGCGGTGCTAATCAGCGCCAGGACGCGTAGCAGAGGCCAGAAGAACTGGCTGAGCCAGACGCTGAGTTGGGCGCTGTCAAAGGTCAGCATGGTTAGCCGATCAGGTTCGGCAGGTTGCTGAACAGCATGCGCATGTAGTCCAGCAGCAGGTTAAGCATCCACGGCCCGGCAACGATCAGGGTAGCGACCACGGAGAGAATTTTGGGAATGAACGACAGCGTCATTTCGTTAATTTGCGTGGCGGCCTGCAACAGGCTGACGATCAGCCCGCTGAACAGCGCGGCCAACAGCAGCGGGGCGGCCAGCGCCAGCGCCACTTTCATCGCTTCCGTACCCAGCGCCATTACCGATTCAGGTGTCATCTCTTTTCTCCAATATGGGAGGTTGCGTTCTGCCCCTCACCCCAACCCTCTCCCAAAGGGAGAGGGGGCTAGTCTGTGCTCTTTCGGAAAGAATATTGTGCTGTTAGTCATTCTTTTCTTTCAGATGGATAACTAAATTTTCAGCAAGCTCGATCGGTCCCCTCTCCTGGGGGAGAGGGTTAGGGTGAGGGCGAGGGGTCAACACCGATCTAGCTATAAAAACTCTGCGCCAGCGAACCCAACAGCAACTGCCAACCATCCACCAGCACAAACAACATCAGCTTGAACGGTAGCGAGATAGTCGCGGGCGGCACCATCATCATCCCCAGCGCCATCAGCACGCTGGCCACCACCAGGTCGATGATCAGGAAAGGAATAAACACGGTAAAACCAATCTGGAAGGCGGTTTTCAGCTCACTGGTGACATAGGCGGGCAACAGAATACGCATCGGGACGGCCTCTGGGCCTTCCAACGCGGGCAGGTTAGCTAGCCTGGCATACAGGGCGAGATCGCTTTCCCGCGTCTGGCGCAGCATAAACTCGCGCAGCGGTTGCGAACCTTTGTCGATCGCCACTTCCATGCTGATCTTGTCCTGGCTGAACGGCAGATAGGCATCCTGGTACACCTTGTCGAACACCGGTGACATGATAAAGAAGGTCAGAAACAGCGCCAGCCCCAGCATCACCTGATTGGGGGGTGCCGACGGGGTGCCGAGGGCGTTACGCAGCAGCCCCAGCACGATGATGATGCGGGTAAAGCTGGTCATCATCAGCAGCATCGCGGGCAGGAAGCTGAGTGAGGTGATCAGTACCAGCGTCTGTACCGGCAGCGTCCAGCTTTGGCCGCCGTTGGCCGTAGGTTGGCTAATCAGCCCCGGCAACTGTGCCAAAGCGGCAGGGCTGAGCAGTAGCAGGCCAGCAGCCAGCAGCGGGCCAAAAGCCCGGCGGAGGGAGAATGGATTCATGCCGATTTATCCGGGCGTTTTAATACGTTTTGCATTAGCTGGCGGAAATCTGCCGGTGATTTATGGTCGGTTGCTTCCTGTACCGGTGGTGCGGGCAGAGTGTGCAACGGGGTGATTTGCTGAGCCGTAACGCCTAGCACCAGCCAGGTGTTATCCACTTCAACCACCACCACGCGTTCGCGTTGGCCAATCTGACAACTGGCCCGCAGGTTGAGCAATTTTTGATTGCCACGGGCCTGCGGAGCAAAGCCCAGCCGACGAAACAACCAGCCAGCGAGCAGGATCAGCAACAAAATAGCGCCCAGCGCGCTGCTGACCTGCATCAATACCGAGCCGGTGGGCAGCGCCGTACCGACGGGCTGCTGAGTGCTTTGCGTCTGCACGCTGGCGTTGGGGTTCATCAGCGGCTCAGGCGGCGCATGCGCTCGGAAGGTGTGATGATATCGGTGATGCGTACGCCGAACTTGTCGCCGACCACCACCACTTCGCCCTGGGCAATCAGATAGCCGTTAATCAGGATGTCCAATGGTTCACCGGCCAGACCATCCAACGCCACCACCGAGCCTTGCGACAGGCGCAGCAGTTCTTTAATGGTCATCTTGGTGCGGCCCAGCTCCACGGTCAGCTTGACCGGAATATCCAGGATCAGATCGATATCTTGCAGGCTACCCAACGCATCCTGAGCTTCCAGCGACTTGAATACGCCTTCGGTAGAGGCGGATTTTTCGGTCGCCTGTTGCTCGTTAAACGCATCAGCCCACAGATCGTCTACGGAGTCCTTCTCTTCGCCAGACGGTTGTTTAGGATCACTCATTGGGCCGTTCCTCGCTCAGGGCATTCAAAATAGGGTTAATCAAATGTTCAACACGCAGGGCGTACTGCCCGTTCAAAGTGCCGTATTGGCTGGTCAATACCGGGACGCCGTCAACATGAGCGATCAGGCGTTCCGGCTTATCGATCGGTAACACGTCGCCCGGTTGCAGTTTCAGCACTTTCGACAGGCGCATCGGGATATCGACAAAGTTGGCTATCAGTTCAAGTTCGGAATGCTGAACCTGTTTCACCAGCGTTTCTCGCCACTGGCTGTCTTCCTGGCGGGAGTTCTCCACCGGTGGGTTAGTCAGCAACTCGCGCAGTGGTTCGATCATGGCGAATGGAATACAGATATTGAATTCACCGCTCAGCGCCCCGATCTCCACCTGGAACGGCGTGGTTACCACGATATCGTTGGGAGAGGTGGTGATATTGGTGAACTTGACCTGCATTTCGGCACGTACGTATTCCACATCGATCTTGTAGATGGCGCTCCAGGCATCGCCGTAGGCGTCCAGCGCCAAGCGCAGCATGCGCTTGATCACCCGCTGTTCGGTAGGCGTAAATTCCCGGCCTTCCACCTTGGTAGGAAAACGGCCATCGCCACCGAACAGGTTATCCACGGCGATAAACACCAGGCTGGGGGCAAACACAAACAGCGCCGTGCCGCGCAGTGGATTCAGGTGGACCAGGTTCAGGTTGGTCGGCACTGGCAGGTTGCGGGCAAACTCATGGTATGGCTGGATTTTGATCGCCCCGACGGTGATATCCGGGCTACGGCGTAACAGGTTAAACAACCCCATGCGAAACTGACGGGCAAAACGCTCGTTAATGATCTCCAGGGCTTGCAGGCGCTCACGCACCACGCGGCGTTGGGTTGTGGGATCGTAAGGTTTGACCTCACTTTCATTACCGATGACGGCGGCGGGTTCATCCCCCGCGCTGTCGCCATTGAGCAGTGCGTCGATCTCGGCCTGTGAAAGAATATTGTCGCCCATGGTTAATTACCGCAGTATGAAGGCAGTGAACAGCACATCGCTGACCACTTGCTTCGGTTGTCCCGTTACCAGCGGTGGGCTGAGCACGTCTTTAATCTGTGCCACCAGTTGCTGTTTCCCTTGCTCGTTGGCCAGTTGGCTTGCTTCCTGCCGTGAAAGCAGCATTAGCAGACGGCTACGCACTTCCGGCAGAAAATCGTTCAGCCGGCGGCGTGTTTCTTCATCTGGCAGGCGCAGCGTCAGGCCGATATACAGCACGCGGTCCAGATTGTTATCCGGCGTCACCAGATTGACGGTAAAGGTATCGAGCGGCATAAACACCGGTGCCGGAGGCGGCTGCTTTTTTTCCTCGGCGGCGGGTTGACCGTTCTTATGCTGCTGCATCAACCACCAGCTATAGCCTGCGGCACCACATGCGCCCAAGGCGATCAGTACCAGCAGGATCACCAGTATTGGACGTTTCTTTGTTGTTGCTGCTGTTGGAAGGGAGTTCTGAGACATTACCAAGTCAAATCCTGTTCTCTGCGTGCAGATAGGCAGCACGCAATACATGTAAAGCTATTATCCCGCTTATTCCAGGCTGCAATAGCCAGAATAGGCGGGGAAAAGCGTGCCAGCTTGGGCGTTTGCACGCCGTCAGGCGAAAATATCAACGCCGTCGACCGAACGAGCCATTGCCTGCAGCGCTGCTGGAGCGCTCAGGGCTTCAACGCCGGTTTCGGCGCTGCCGTGCTGTTCACGGTAAGAAGGCTGCCCGCCTTGGTGAGAGGCTTGCTGCTGTGACTGTTGCGGCTGCGGCAGTGACTCACCGCCAACGCTGCTCTGGCCAAGGTTGATACCACTTTCCGCCAGCGCATGGCGTAGATGGGGCAGCGCGGCTTCCACCGCCGCACGAACCTGGCCGTGTGCCGAGGCGATATGCAACTGGGCCTGGTTATCGTCGAGCTTCAGCGTGATTTGCAAGGCACCCAGTTCCTGCGGATGCAGGCGTAATTCGGCGCTCTGTTGGCCGTTGCGGTGGAACATCAGCACCTGCTGACTCAGCGCCTGCTGCCATTCAGGGCTGCCGAGTTGAGCGTTCAACTGTGGCGTTGCCGGTGCGCTTACCGTCGCGCTGACAGGTTGGCTGGCGATCACCGGGCTGGACACTGGTGCAGGGGCTGCGTGCTGTGGCGTTGCAGAAGATTGCGCCGATTCGGCCATCAATTTCAGTGGGGAGGTGCCGCGATCCTGATTGTCATCGGCCTGAGAAGACAGTACCGCCGCTGCGTCAGTTTTGGCGGCCAAGGCGGATTTATCGTCTGCGTGCGGCTGCGATTTTGACGCTGGTAGGCTGGCAATGGATAATGCGGGTTTTTCGCTCAGGGTGGCTAACAGTGATGCAGCTCCCGTCAGCGGTGCTTCGTCCCCGCTTGGCTCAGCGGCGGTTGCTACCCCATTTCCTGGTAGCGGCTGCACAACGGCGGCAGGCAGCATGGCAAACAGGGCCTGCAAACTGGCCGCATCCAAAGTATCGACAGGGTGCAACGGCTGTTCGTCATCGCGCTTGGTTAACCGGGTTTGGTTATCGTCTGCCGTATTCAGATCCTGCGGGGCAGCCAGCAATCGGCCACGATCGCTAAACGAGGTCAGCAGTTGGTTAAGCTGCTGGCGGCTGAGGGTTGAGAGTTGTGGATCTTTGGCCAGTAGCTGTGCCACGTTCGGCTTGCCTTTCAGTTGACCTTCAGGCGCGAAGCGTTCACCGAGCAGTTGAGCAAAGCTGGCAGACAGCCCGGCATCATCCAACGACAGCGCGGTAAGGCCAGTCTCCGTGCCGTCAGCGGCCGCCGGCAAGCCAGAGAGAACGTTGAGATTCATGGGTTTAGATTCCTTTGTGAACTGCGTTGAGCGAACTCATCCATCAGTTTTTGGTCACGCTTGTTTTCCAGCACCAGCTCGGCGCTGAGGGCACGGGTGTTGAGCGTTTCAAAAGCGTTCAGCCGCTGCTGTTTGTCCTGCCACTGCTTGACCGCCCGTTCTACCTTCTCGCTCCACTGCAGCAACTGCTGGCGGTGCTGGCTGATGGCCTGCTCGAGCGTGCCGATAAACTGCTGGTAGTTTTGCCAACTGGCGGAACCCATGCCGCTAGACAGGGTGTTGTTCAGCTTTTGCCGATACTCATCCTGGTAGTTGAGCAGCATGGCAAGCTGTTGTTCCGCCGCCTGTTGCGCCTGACGTGCCTGACCGAGGTGCTGTGCGGCCTGTTCTACGGCATCCTGCGCCAGATCGCGCAGGATAATCAGCGGTGACTGTGGTTTCATGGTGCTCAGGCTCCGTGGTTAAACAATCAGTTGCTGTAACTGCTGGCAGGCATCGTCGTAGCCGCTGCGCTCGAAGATGCCCTGTTGCAGATAGGCTTCCATCTGCGGATATAGCGTCATGGCTTTGTCCAGCAGCGGATCGCTGCCTGCGGCGTAGGCTCCTACACTGATCAGATCGCGGTTACGTTGGTAACTGGCCAGCATCTGTTTGAAATTACGTACCCGCCGGTAATGCTCCTCATCGATCAGCGAGGTCATGGCTCGGCTGATCGAGGCTTCAATATCGATGGCGGGGTAGTGGCCCGCCTCTGCCAAGCGCCGGGAGAGCACCACATGGCCATCTAGAATGGCGCGTGCCGAATCGGCAATCGGGTCTTGCTGGTCATCACCCTCGGTCAACACGGTATAAAAAGCGGTAATGGAACCGCCGCCGCTGATGCCGTTACCGGCACGCTCCACCAGCGCGGGTAGTTTGGCGAATACCGAAGGGGGATAGCCTTTGGTCGCTGGGGGTTCGCCGATCGCCAGGGCGATCTCACGTTGCGCCATGGCGTAGCGGGTCAGGGAATCCATAATCAGCAGCACGTGTTGGCCACGATCGCGGAAATCTTCGGCGATGCGGGTAGCGTAGGCGGCGCCCTGCATGCGCAGCAGTGGGGAAACGTCTGCCGGTGCAGCGATCACCACCGAACGGGCTCTTCCCTCGGTGCCGAGGATGTTTTCGATAAAGTCTTTCACTTCGCGGCCACGTTCGCCGATCAGCCCGACGACGATCACGTCGGCCTGGGTGTAACGCGCCATCATGCCGAGCAGTACGCTTTTACCCACGCCAGAACCGGCGAACAGGCCCATACGCTGGCCACGGCCCACGGTGAGCAGCCCGTTAATGGTGCGCACGCCCACGTCGAGAACCTGTTCGATCGGGGTGCGCTGCAACGGGTTGAACGGGGCGGTGATCAGCGGCGCACGGTAGCCGGTATCGGGTGCTGGCAGACCATCGAGCGGTTTGGCTCCGCCGTCGAGCACCCGGCCAAGCAATGCCGGGCCGAGGGGTAACTGTTTGCTGGCGCTTTGCCCTTCGGGGGAGACGCGAGCATAGACCCGAGCGCCGGGCACGATACCGTCGACTTCTTCCAGCGGCATCAGGAACAGTCGCTGGCCGTTAAAACCGACCACCTCGCTTTCTACCTCCTGCACCACACCGCTGTCATGGCGTTCGATCAGGCAGGTGGCCCCCAGCGGTAACTGCAAACCGGTGGCTTCCAGTACCAGCCCGGTAGCTCGGGTCAGGCGGCCATAGCGGCGCACCGCTGGCGCACGGGCAATGCGTTTTTCCAGACTGTCCAGCGAGTTCAGCCAGCGGCCGAGACGAACGGTCATCACAGCTCTCCCGGTGCGGCCAGACGGCACAGCTCATGCCAGCGGGTGGCCAGGCTGGCATCCAGATCGCCTTCTTCTGCGCTGACCTTGCAGCCGCCTGGATGTAACTGTCCGTCGGCCAGCAGCCGCCAGCCGTGCAGGCTGAGGGTCATGCCAAGCTGCTGCTCTACCCGTTCGTAATCATCCGGGTGTACGCGCAGCTGAGGTTTACCACTGAACATCGGTTCTTGCTGGATCAGCTGTTGGATCTGGCCGAGCAGGGCAGTACCGTC
The DNA here is from genome assembly GCF_046269175.1 of Serratia sp. J2. NCBI lineage: Bacteria > Pseudomonadati > Pseudomonadota > Gammaproteobacteria > Enterobacterales > Yersiniaceae > Serratia > Serratia sp. J2. Next base: position 76,781 of record NZ_JBKABN010000015.1, on the reverse strand, counting down.
GCACACTGGTGCTTGCCCGATTACCTGTTTGGCCGCCGTCAGGGCCAGCTGCATCAGGCGTGAGGCAATCACGCTGTCGAGCGCGTCCAGCGTGTGCTGGAACTCGGTGACCAACTGTTGCCAATGTTCCGTGATCGGTTGCTGCTGCTGTTGGCCCGCCAGAATGCCTTGCTGACGGCCTTCCTCCAGCCCGGCCTGGAAACCGGCGTCATAGCCTTTCTGCTGGCCCTCGGCAAAGCCTTGTTGCTGACCTTGCTGTTGGGCCTGCAAACGCAGCATCTCCAGCCGCTGCTGTTCGTTGATGCTGTCATCCTGCGGGATGATGATCACCTCAGGCGGGCTTTCCGGTTCCAGCACCGGTTTGGGATCCGCCAGGTCGTTAAGCGACCAGGGCTGCCAGGGCAGGGTATTGAGGCGATCAGACATAGGTGTCCTCGCCACCGCCGATGATCATTTCGCCGGTTTCTGCCAGGCGGCGTACCACCAACAGGATAGCCTTCTGTTCGTTCTCCACCTGCGACATGCGCACCGGGCCACGGTTGGCCAGATCGTCGCGCAGGATATCGGCGGCACGTTGCGACATGTTCTTGAGGAACTTCTCGCGCAGCGGCTGTTCGGCCCCTTTCAAAGCGATCAACAGGGATTCGCTTTCCACGTCCTGCAACAGGCGCTGGATGCTGCGGTCGTCCACTTCGACCAGGTTTTCGAACAGGAACATTTCGTCGATGATCTTCTGCGCCAGCTCGCCGTCGTAGTCGCGCATGGCACCGATAACCGCCTCTTCCTGCTGGGTTTTCATCAGGTTGATAATCTCGGCGGCGGTACGGACGCCCCCCATTTTGCTGCGCTTGAGGTTCTGGCCGTCCAGCAGATTGTTCAGCACTTCGGTCAGCTCTGCCAAGGCGTCCGGTTGTACACCGCCGAAGGTGGCGATACGCAGCATCACGTCGTTGCGCAGGCGCTCCTCGAACTGTGCCAGGATATCCGCCGCCTGGCCGCGCTTGAGGTGAACCAGAATGGTGGCAATGATCTGCGGGTGTTCGTCGCGGATCAGATCGGCCGCGCTCTGCGGTTCCATAAAGTTGAGCGTTTCCATGCCGGAGGTGTCTTCGCGTGATTCGAGAATATCCTCCAACAGACTGCTGGCACGTTCTTCACCCAAGGCTTTAACCAGCACCGATCGCAGGTAGTCGCTGGCATTGACACTCAGCGCGGCATACTGTTCGGCATCGTCTTCAAACTCGCTGAGGACTTCCCCCAGCTGTTTGTGAGACACCTGACGCATGCTGGCCATGGTGCCACTCAACTGCTGCACTTCCCGTGACGAGAGGTGCTTGAAGACTTCGGCGGCGCGATCTTCACCCAGCGTCATTAGCAGGATGGCGCTCTTTTCGGTACCTGTCAGGCTCATAGTTCGTTACTCATCCATTGACGGATCACCAGGGCGACCACGCGTGGATCTTTATCTGCCAGTTCGCGGATCCGCTGGCCCTGGACTTCAGCATTGACGCGCTGCTGTGATTTCTTATGCAGCGCCTGCTCTTCATGACTTGGCTTATTGACCTCAGCCGGGCGGCTAGCTGGTGCCTTGGCAGCAGTAACCGCGGCCTGTTGTGCGATCTGACGGCTTTGCAGCTGCGGACGAACCAGCTTGCGCCACAAAATCCAGGCTACCAGCAGCACCAGCAAATAACGGCCTGCGTTGAACAACTGATCGATAAACGACTGTGACTGCCAGAAAGGCAACTCGCCGCCGGTCTGCTCGACATCGTTGAACGGGGTGTTGACCACGTTAAGCGTATCGCCACGGCTGCTGGAGTAACCCATCGCTTCACGGACCAGTGACTCCACCTGGGCCAACTGCTCTTTGCTCATCGGCTGCGGTTTGCCGTCTTTATCGGTACCCAGGGTGTTGAGCACCACGGCGACCGACAGGCGTTCCACCGCTCCAGCCTTGTGCTGGGTATGACGAATGGTGCGATCCACCTCGTAGTTGGTGGTTTCATCACGGCGACTGTTTTGCGCTACGTTACCACTAGCCCCGGTTCGCGTGCTGTTATTGGCATTGTTTGCCGTGGCAGGAGTATTAGTATTACCCGCAGCCGTAGTTTTTGGTGTTTCTATCGGTGCAGTCGGTGCTGCACTCGGCTGGTTGGAAAGGGCACCCGGTACGCCGCCAATCTGTTGCCCGCCGTTCTGTTCACTCTGGCTGAGCTGTCTGGAGCGTATCGCGGATTTATCCGGCTGCTGGTTGGGCTGGTACTGTTCGTCGGTTTGCTCACGGGTGGAGAAATCGATTTGTGCCGTTACTTGTGCACGCACGTTCGCGCTGCCGACGATCGGTGCCAGAATGGCTTCAATACGACGCTGATAGCGGCTCTCAACCTCATTGGCGTACTTCAGCTGTGCGGCATTGAGATCGCGTCCGGTGCCGTCGGATTGGGTCAGTAAGCGGCCAGCCTGATCGACCACCGTGACGTTGCCCGGCGGTAAACCGGCCACGCTGCTGGACACCATATACACCACGGCATTGATCTGGCCGTCGTCCAGGGTGCGGCCTGGTTGCAGCGTTAGCGTCACGGAAGCTGAAGGGTTCTTTTGTTCGCGTACAAACAGCGAAGGCTTAGGCAGTGCCAGATGCACACGGGCATTCTGTACCGGCCCCAGGGATTCGATAGTGCGTGACAGTTCGCCTTCCAGCGCGCGCTGGTAGTTGATCTGTTCGCTGAACTGGCTGATGCCAAATTTTTCCTGATCCAGCAGCTCAAAGCCGACGGCCCCACCCTTAGGCAGCCCCTGTTGCGCCAGACGCAGGCGGGTTTCATGCACCTTTTCCGCCGGGATCATCAACGCCGAGCCGTTCTCGGTAAAGCGATAGGGGATGTTCATCTGCGTGAGTTGCGTGACGATGGCGCCGCCGTCGCGATCGTTGAGATTGCTGTACAGCACGCGGTAATCCGGGCTTTTGGCCCATAGCGTCAGCGCAACCACGATGGCGATCGCCGCCGAGGCCGCGATCAGCAGTGGAATTTTAGGGTTGGCACGCAGGCGATTCCATAGGGCCAGCAGGCCGTTATCACGGCTTTCACCATTCATGCTGGTACCCACTCTGGTGGGTTCGAGGTATGGCTAGCGTTGTTGAGTGATGACAAAACAGACTCCCTGAATACACAGTTCTTTACGGCCTAACAAAAGCGCCCCCATTTTTGGGCATGCCATTATTTGCTCTTGGGACCAATTTTGATGGCCCGATAAACCGGTGTTTTTGCAGTTAATTAGCCGCTTTAGCCGGAAAACACTGTGGTAGGGTGTGCAGCATCGGGATCATGCAGGTGAATGAAGGCGCGGTTTTCCCGTCGTCTTTCAGACCACCGCATGAAATCCATAGGCTATGAATGAAGTGACGAGGTCATGATGGCAATTCAGGGTATTGAAGGAGTGGTGCAGCAGTTGCAAGCCACGGCAGTTCAGGCCGGAGCGCTGCGACAAAACGATCCGGTGCAGGGAGCAAGCTTTGCCAATGAGTTAAAGGCGGCTCTCGGTAAGATCAGCGAGACTCAACAAACTGCACGCCAGCAAGCACAGGATTTTGAATTGGGTGTGCCGGGGATCAGTTTGAACGACGTGATGGTCGATCTGCAAAAATCTTCGGTTTCTTTGCAACTGGGAGTGCAGGTGCGTAATAAACTGGTTGCGGCTTATCAAGACGTCATGAATATGGCGGTGTAGGGGTAAATAAAGGGTGGCTATAGCACACAACAGATAATCTGTTCTGTATTGGCGTAAGCCTCCCTAATGTGATTTTCTCTGATTTTCGGCCCGTTTTCCCAATCAATAAATCATGGCGAGCCGGTGTCTTGAGCGTCGGCGGTGTTTTTTATGGGCGACGCCAATCTTTTTACTATCAATAACTTTGGCGTGTTTCTTAAAGGAAAAAAGGCATAAAACAGTCAGCGATGCTACCAAATACTCCATTATCTTATCCTCCTTGAATTGGTTAATTAAGCTAATATTTGTAGTTATTGTCCTGAATGTCAATTAACCGGTGTGCAAATTAGATATATCCTTATGGCCCCCAGGAGCTATCTTATATTTTTAAGTGGAGTCGTTCTCTGTCACTCGTAGCCCACGTAAAAAGTATTGGCTGACGGTGAGGCGATTGAGTCTCATTCAAGCACTGGCACAGAACCGCGAACTGTGTAACTTAAAGAAATACCTCTGTTTTATTGAAAGACCTAATTCCTATTGTGCGGTAGTTGTTATTTTTTTCGATCGTGCTTTGGAGTAGGCTGATGCCGTTGTGGATAAGACGAACGATACACGGCTTTGGCAAGGATGTTATTTTCTCTATGGAAATAATCGCGCTAATAGTATTTATTCGGGAAAGGTGATGAGCACTAAAAGTGAAGTAAGATGGCGTTTTTTCAGTATTGTCATGTTAATTGTGTTGGCCGTATTGACCTATGCGTTAGTTAAACTCAACTGATGTACGGGCCACTCAGGGTGGCCTTAGTCACATCCTCAGCCTGCCGTTGTTAAAATCAGCACTTATTCCTCTACCGTGTTTAGCCATGGATATGCCGGGGGCTGCACGGCGGTGGGCTGCATAATTCGCTGGTGCCCACGGATGGCGGTAGGCGCGAAGCCGAATCGCTTACGAAAGCGTTCGGCAAACCGGGAAGAACTCTCGTAGCTCACATATTGTGCAATGGCGGAAATCGGCCAGTCTGTGGCCTGCAATAAGAGCAGCGCGCGGCTCATACGTACGTCGATCATCAGGCTGCGCAAGGCGCTATTCTCCGCCGACAGTTTACGCCGCAGCACCACCTCGCTCATCATCAGATTTTCAGCCACTTCGGCGGCGGTCCAAATCCGTTGCGGATCGCTTGCCAGCAAGCGGCGCACCTGCTGGGTCAGATTATTGGCTTCCTGGTGAATAAAGCGAATCCCCAGGTGTGCCAGCCACAGTAGGATTTCGCACATTTTATGGTGGATAATCATCTGGGGAAAACGATCGTGCAGCGTCAGTGCCAGTGCAGCGGTTTCAAAACTGTGCAAAAACGGGCAGGGCAGCTTCGTCAGCGTAGTGACGCCGGTGAAAGGGATAGGCGGCGGCGCGATAGGCGCATTGGCTAGCGTATCAAACAGCAAGGGATCGCAAATCAGCAGTTGGCAACTGAATATTCCACTGTCTGAAAGGCTATTAATCACATCGGCGGTTAGCCCACCTTCTACGATCAACAGCTCCCCAGCGCGAGCTACCACCTCCCGCTGCTGCCACCGTATACGTGTTTGCCCTTGTTGGATCAAAAACAGATGCGTCTGCTCAAAATAGAGCGACGGAAGTCGCAGTTCAGTATGCTGAATGATGTGTGCTGAGGCACCGATCCCAGGACAAAAATTAATTAAGCGTTCCATCAATATTCATTTCATCGTTATTATCTACGAATATCTTTACGCTTTGCTGGGGGATGGAGCAACATTTTTTCGCCTGTTGCCGATCACAACTCGGTAATTTACTTGTCAAGAATCAGTTTCCTGTTGAACAGAAAACGTCCGTGTCGGGATAAGTGTTATCCATTAAATCGGCAATAGTGCCAGCGGTTTGCATTTTCATGCATTACCTGCCATACGAATTATTCAAATCTCATGCGTTTATATTATGGTGCAACGGGATAATAATAGTGTTTTATCCTATTAATTACTTAGGATAGACGGTAAAACATAAGATTTATCTTGGTTGCGGCTCACCAAGCAGCAAAGCGCGGTCATGGAATTGACCGTAGGTGCTGTTGACCACGCTCTGGCGGGTAGACTGCCCGATCAACACCGTTAATTCGTCCATGCGTAGTTGCATCAGTCGCTTCAGTTCGGTTTCGTTGTTGAGGATTTGCTGCAATTTACCGCGTAAAATATCCTGCAAGCTCGAAGATGGCTCAGGGATACCCGCCAGTTGGGCGGTTTTTTCTACCGCCTGTACATAGACGATCTCCATTTCAATCAGCGCATCCCACTGGCCAGCCTGCGCCAGGGTGATCATCTGCTCGCTCAGGGTATGGATCTGTTGATAGGCCGATAGCAGTTGTTGGTGGTGTTCCATTATACGCCGTCCTGAACGGGTTGATAATTGGGGCCAATTTGGCGCCAGGCGTCGGCAATGTTCTCCAGCAGCCCGCTGACTTCGTCAAGGGCCGCGACATCGTTGTGCAGGTTGGCCTGCATCAGACGGCGTTTCATATAATCATATAAGGCTGCGAGATTATCGGCGATCTCCCCTCCCTGTTCATGGTTGAGGCCATTTTTTAGCCCGTTATCAATGATATTAATCGCTTTTGAGATCGCCAGCCCCTTGCCGGCGATATTCCCCTGATTCATCAGGATGCGTGCACGAAGCAGGGCGCTAAGCGCCCCGTCGAATAGCATCACGATGAGCTGGTGCGGGCTGGCACCCATCACGCCACTTTCTACACTAACCTGGGCGTAAGCCTGGGTTCCGCTGCGGTTGTACATGCTATTTTACCTGGTTAACGCGCCTATTTAGACGTGAACTGTTGGGTTAAATAATTACTGGTACCATTCAGTTTCGACATCATGGTATCCAACTGAACAAATTGCTGTTTGTAACGATCGATGGAGCTTTGAATGCTTTCGGTCACGCGGGTGATTTGAGTATTCAAACGGTCGAGGTTGGTATTGATACTCTTGGTCGAGTTCTCAATCACGCCACCGGCCTTGATATAGTTTTGGATCTCATTGTGGATTTCCGTCGCCATACCGCTCTCCTTGCCATCACCCGCGAAGAAATTGGCTACCTGATCGGGTTTTTCATCGATCGCTTTTTTCAACTTTTCGCTGTCCAATTCCAGCTTGCCGGTTTTGGTATTGGTGGTAATACCCAGGTTACCCAAGCCTTTCAGCTCCGGGTTGTCCTGTGCGGCGCTCAGCGCGCTCTTAATGGAGGATTGGATGCCGCGCAGCGTGTTGTCGCCCAGCAATGCTCCGTTTTTGGCGCTCTGCTCTTCGCCACTTTTCACCGGGGTGTATTTGGTCAGGGAATTGAAGGTATCCAATAGCGAGTTATAGCTATCAACCCAAGCCTTGACCTTGTCCGAGGTGCCGCTTTTATCACCGGTGACCACCAGGTTCTGCGGTTCGCCCGGTTTGGTGGTGGTTTTCAGATCCAGCGTCACCCCTTGCAGGGCGTCGGCGACCGAATTGGTGCTGCGCTTGATGGTGGTGCCGTTAATGGTCAACTCGGCATCTTGGCCTTTGACCGTTTCCTTCATCGCGTTGCTGGTGCTGGTAGGATCATAATTTAAGATCGCCCCCAGTTTATCGTCATTATTAACCTGCACCTTGACCGTATTTTTTTCGCCGGTGGTGGAGGAGCTGATGGCCAACTGATAGTCGTTGTCACCCACGCGCATGATGGTGGCGTTCACCCCGGCTTTGGCGCCGTTAATCGCATCACGCATTTCCAGCAGTGAGGTTTGATCGTCACCTAGCGGGATTTTGACCTCTTTGGGAGGGTTGCCGGCGGTGATCGAAATCGAACGATCGCTGGCGCCGCTAGTGCCCAGCTTTTCCGCTTGATCTTTAATATCGGCCTTTGTCGTCAAGGTTTGCGGCTGTGCCAGGTGCAGCACCTCGACGCTATAGTTACCCGGGACCGATTTGGCGGTGGTAGTCACGTTAAACTGATCGTGAGTGGTGGCGGTAGTATTGTTAAAGAATTCTGGCTTGGCCAAATCCTTGCTCAGGTTATCGAATTTTTCCAGTGAGCTTTTCAGCGTGCCGTAGGCGGTCAGCTTGGCGTTATAGCTGGTTTGCTGAGTAGTATAAGGTGTCAGACGTTGTTGTTCCGCCTTGGTCAGCTTGTCCAGCAAGCCGTTGAGGTCCAGCCCTGAGCCGATGCCTAATGAACTAATCGATGCCATTCGTGATTCTCCTATGGTCAATGACTTTTACGCTCTATGCGTTATCGGCTCAGTATTCAAAAAGTTTACGGATAAATAGAAAAAACGATGGCGCAGTAGAAGAGGGAAAAACAGCGTTATTCGCGCCATTGGCGAAAAGTGAAAAAAACGCAAAAAAAATCTAAAGGTTGTGGGGGGAGCGCCGATACCTGAGGAGACGGTGGTTGACGCCGTGGACCAACAAGGTCCGAACCCTTTAATTGTGAATGCGAACGTCGCAACTGATTCGTAAGGAAAGCAAATTATGGCACAAGTAATTAATACCAACAGCCTGTCGTTGATGGCGCAGAACAACCTGAACAAATCTCAGTCTTCTCTGGGGACCGCTATCGAGCGTCTGTCTTCCGGTCTGCGTATCAACAGCGCGAAGGATGATGCTGCGGGTCAGGCGATCTCTAACCGTTTCACCGCTAACATCAAGGGCCTGACTCAGGCTTCCCGTAACGCTAACGACGGTATCTCTCTGGCGCAGACCACTGAAGGCGCACTGAACGAAGTCAACGACAACCTGCAGAACATCCGTCGTCTGACCGTGCAGTCTCAGAACGGTTCTAACTCATCCAGCGACCTGCAGTCAATCCAGGATGAAATCTCTCAGCGTCTGAACGAAATCAACCGTATTTCAGAGCAAACCGACTTCAACGGCGTGAAAGTGTTGAGCAGCGATCAGAAACTGACCATTCAGGTTGGTGCCAACGATGGTGAAACCATCGATATCGATCTGAAAGATATCAATGCTAAAACTCTGGGCTTGGATAAATTCAGCGTAGCAAACCCAATCGATACTGCCAAAGTGGGCGGAACAGCATTGACTGCTGTTGATAAAATGGGGCCACCGGCTATTCAGGCTGATGCGAATGGCACGCCAAAAACCAGCGATAGCAAGCTTTACACTACGAATGGCACCGATTTCTTTGTAAAAGCTACCGATGGCTCTATTTACGATGCCGCTGTTGCCGCTGACGGTAAAGTGACCTGGGATTCTACCACTGCGACAGCTAAGTCTACCGCTGGGATCAAGGAACAGGCTCAAGTTAAAGTTGGTACCACCACCGTTAGTGGTTTAACTGGCAGCGATGAACTGCATTCCTATACCGATCCGGCTGGTAAAGCGGGTTATATGATCAAAGGTAAGGATGACAACGGTAACGACGCTTACTATGCAGCTACTGTAGATGCATCTGGCAAAGTAACCAAAGGCGCGCAACAGTCTACCGATCCAAAAACTGTCGACCCACTGGCAACTCTGGACAAAGCTCTGTCACAAGTTGACGGCCTGCGTTCTTCTCTGGGTGCGGTACAGAACCGTTTCGATTCTGTAATCAACAACCTGAACAGCACCGTTAACAACCTGTCTGCTTCCCAGTCTCGTATTCAGGATGCTGACTACGCGACCGAAGTGTCCAACATGAGCCGTGCCAACATCCTGCAACAGGCTGGCACCTCTGTTCTGGCCCAGGCTAACCAGTCTACCCAGAACGTACTGACCCTGCTGCGTTAATCGACTCTCTCCGATTAGCCTTGTCATCCAAACCCTGCTTCGGCAGGGTTTTTTGTCTTCTGCTGCCGTCTGGGTTTTTACATGGCACAAATAAAGCCCGTTTTGTACGGCTGTTCAGACGATTGGTATTGCGCCTGCTACGGATAATAGTCATGACTCCGTTATCCGCAGGTTAGACATAGTGAGCGATCTGTATACCGCCGAAGGCGTCATGGACAAAAATTCTCTCTGGCTGCGCTACGTTCCGCTAGTGCGCCACGAGGCGTTGCGCCTGCAGGTTCGGCTGCCCGCCAGCGTGGAACTGGACGATCTGCTGCAAGCAGGGGGAATAGGGCTGTTGAACGCCGTTGAGCGTTACGATGCCCTACAAGGAACGGCCTTCACGACCTATGCCGTGCAGCGTATTCGCGGTGCAATGCTCGACGAGTTGCGTAGCCGCGACTGGGTGCCGCGCAGCGTACGCCGCAATGCTCGGGAAGTGGCGCGCATGATGCAGCAGTTGGAACAGCGGCTTGGCCGCCCGGCCAGCGAAGTGGAGGTGGCACAGGGGCTGGATGTCTCGCTGGACGAGTATCGCCAGATCCTGCTGGACACCAATAATAGTCAGCTATTTTCCTACGACGAATGGCAGGAAGAGCATGGCGACAGTGCCGAACCGGTGCTGGAAGGTCATGAGGCTGCCAATCCGCTGCATCAACTGTTGGAAGGCAATCTGCGCCAGCGGGTGATCGACGCCATCGAGGCGCTGCCGGAACGCGAAAAACTGGTACTGACGTTGTATTACCAGGAGGAGTTGAATCTGAAGGAAATTGGCGCAGTGCTTGATGTGGGTGAGTCGCGAGTCAGCCAGTTGCACAGCCAGGCGATTAAACGCCTGCGGGCACGTCTGGCCCAGGACTCCTGAACCCCAAAGCCTGCCTCCCTAACCAACCTGATTACTGCCGCAATAAATGGACTGCAAATGATGCCAGGAAAACAGTTGAAGAAACGGCCACTCAGCCGCTACCTGAAAGATTATAAACACAGCCAAACCCATTGCTCCCAGTGCGAGAAGGTGCTTGACCGCATGGCGCTGGTGTTCCGTGGCAAGATCATCAATAAGGAAGCCATCGCCCGGATGGATCAGCCGATTGACGATCTGGTCTGGCAAAACGTGCAAAGCGAGTTGACCGCGCTATGCCGTTTTTGTAGTGAAATCTCCTGTAATAGTCACCCCAGCTACTTCGACATCATGGCGTTTAAACAGTATCTGTTTGAACAAACCGAGATGAACCACAGCACCATCCGTGAATATGTCGTGCGCCTGCGGCGCCTGGATGAAATGCTGGTGGCACACAACTATCCTGCCGATCAGTTTGCCAGTGCGTTCAACCATCAGCGTATTATTGACGATCTGCCACCGGCGGTGAGCGATAACTACCGCATTGCGCTGCGTAAATACGACCAGTACCTGGCCTGGCAAAAAAGCTACTGAGTGATCTGACCCGGTCGGTTGGCCGGGTTACCTTGCACCCACCCCCACGAATAAAGAGTGATTATTCAGAGCACATCTGATAAATCTATCACTCAAACACCGTTATTTTATTCCCTGGGGGAAGTTGTGGATCTGCAACAGCAACTGGCGCAATTCCCGCGCCTGGATTTGGTTGGCTCTGCCACGCCGCTCGAAAAGTTATCCCGCCTTTCAGACTACCTTGGCCGCGACATTTACATCAAACGTGACGATGTCACGCCGATGGCAATGGGTGGCAACAAGCTGAGAAAGCTCGAGTTTTTAGCCGCCGACGCGGTACGCCAAGGGGCCGACACCCTGGTTACCGCCGGTGCCATTCAATCCAACCACGTTCGCCAGACCGCCGCCGTGGCGGCCAAGCTCGGCCTGCAATGCGTTGCGCTGTTGGAAAACCCCATCGATACCAAAGCGGAAAACTACCTCAGTAACGGTAATCGCCTGCTGCTCGATCTGTTCAATGTTGAAGTGGTGATGTGCGATGCCTTGCACGATCCGCAGATGCAACTTGCCGATCTGGCCACACGTTTGGAAGCCCAAGGTTTCCGTCCTTATGTCATCCCCGTAGGTGGTTCCAACGCGCTCGGCTCATTGGGCTATGTGCAGTGTGCGCTGGAAATTGCCGCGCAAAGCCATGGCGTTACCTTCAGTTCGATCGTGGTGGCATCCGGCAGTGCCGGGACGCACGCCGGTCTGGCGGTGGGGCTACAGCAACTGCTGCCGGAGAGCGAACTGATTGGCGTGACCGTTTCCCGCAAGGTGATCGATCAGCTACCGAAGGTTGAACAGTTGCAAAAGGCGGTCGCCTGTTCGCTGGATATTGACGAGTTGGCCCCCATTACCCTGTGGGATGACTATTTTGCCCCGCAGTACGGTATGCCGAATGACGAAGGTATGGCGGCGGTGAAGCTGCTGGCGCAGCAGGAAGGTGTGCTGCTGGACCCGGTCTATACTGGTAAGGCGATGGCGGGGTTGATTGATGGTATCAGCCAGAAACGTTTTCGCGATGAAGGTCCGATCCTGTTTGTGCACACTGGTGGAGCTCCTGCGCTGTTCGCCTATCACCCGCAGGTCTGATGCCGAGCACAGTTGTTATTCCATTTAGAACTATAGTTATTAGGTTATATTCCTTTATGAAGTGCTTATGACTGTTAAAGTCATGAAATCAAAAAGATAAACAACAGATGGGGTGTCTATGGTCTTTTCAAAATTTCGTCGTCAACTGCTGCTGGGGGTGATGGCCGTGGCGCTGACCACCGGCTTGAACGTGAAAACCTACGCGGCCGATAACCTGCTCGATCAGGTCAAGCAGCGCGGCACGCTGATCGTTGGGCTGGAAGGCACCTATCCGCCGTTCAGCTTCCAGGGCGAGGACGGCAAACTGACCGGCTTCGAGGTGGATTTTGCTAATGCACTGGCGGAACATCTGGGGGTGAAGGCCAAGCTCAATCCAACCAAATGGGATGGCATGTTAGCCTCGTTGGAGTCCAAGCGTATCGACGTGGTGATCAATCAGGTTACCATCTCCGATGAGCGTAAGAAAAAGTACGATTTCTCTACCCCATACACCGTTTCCGGTATCCAGGCGCTGGTGAAGAAAGGCAATGAAGGCATTATTACCAAGGCCGATGACCTGAAGGGTAAAAAGGTCGGCGTGGGCCTGGGCACCAACTACGAACAGTGGCTGCGTGACAACGTACAGGGTGTTGATGTGCGTACCTACGACGATGACCCAACCAAATATCAGGATCTGCGCGTAGGCCGCATTGATGCCATTTTGGTCGACCGTCTGGCGGCGTTGGATCTGGTGAAGAAAACCGGTGATACGCTGGCCGTCGCTGGCCCGGCATTCTCTCGCCAGGAAGCAGGCGTAGCGGTACGTAAAAACAATCCGGAACTGCTGGCCGCTATCAATCAGGCGATTGCCGAAATGCAGAAAGACGGGACGTTGGCGAAGATCTCTGAAAAATGGTTTGGCGCGGACGTAACTAAATAATGCAAGAGAGTATTCAACTGGCGCTGGATTCAGCGCCATTTTTATTACGGGGTGCGCTGTTGACCCTCCAGCTCAGTCTGGGTGGTATGGCGCTCGGTTTGATCCTCGGTTTTTTGCTGGCGCTGATGCGCCTTTCGCCGTTATGGCCGATCTCCTGGCTGTCACGCATCTACGTTTCCCTGTTTCGCGGTACGCCGCTGATCGCCCAGCTGTTTATGATCTATTACGGCTTACCGCAGTTTGGCATTGAGCTGGATCCGTTCCCGGCGGCATTAATCGGCCTTTCGTTAAACACCGCCGCCTATACATCGGAAACGCTGCGTGCGGCGATTTCCTCGATCGACAAAGGGCAGTGGGAAGCAGCGGCCAGTATCGGCATGACGCCCTGGCAGACCCTGCGCCGGGTGATCCTGCCGCAGGCGGCTCGCACCGCGCTGCCTCCGTTGGGCAACAGCTTTATCGGTTTGGTCAAGGATACCTCGCTGGCGGCGACCATTCAGGTGCCGGAGCTGTTCCGTCAGGCGCAACTGATCACCTCACGTACGCTGGAAGTGTTCGCCATGTATCTGGCGGCATCGCTGATCTACTGGGTGATGGCCACCTTGCTTTCCGCGTTGCAGAACCGTCTGGAAGCGCACGTTAACCGTCAGGATCAGGAGTAGCCGATGAGCGCCATCGAAGTCAGACAGTTGGTTAAAAAGTTCAAAGGGCAGACCGTATTGCACGGGATCGATCTTGAGGTGAACGCGGGTGAAGTGGTGGCGATTATCGGGCCTAGTGGTTCCGGTAAGACGACTTTGCTACGCAGCATCAACCTGCTGGAAGTGCCGGATTCTGGCACTATCCGTGTCGGTGACATCTTGATCGACAGCGCTCGCCCGCTGAGCAAACAAAAAAATCAGGTACGGGCCCTGCGCCAGCAGGTGGGCTTTGTGTTTCAGAGCTTCAACCTGTTTCCCCACCGTTCGGTGCTGGAAAACATCATCGAAGGACCGGTGATCGTTAAAGGAGAGGCCAAGGCCAGCGCTGAAAAGCTGGCGCGTGTCCTGCTGGCAAAAGTGGGGCTGAGCGGTAAAGAACAGGCTTACCCTAAACGTTTGTCCGGCGGTCAGCAGCAGCGCGTAGCCATTGCCAGGGCGTTAGCGATGCAGCCCGAGGTCATTTTGTTTGATGAACCGACCTCTGCGCTGGATCCTGAACTGGTTGGCGAAGTGCTCAATACCATTCGCGCCTTGGCAGAAGAGAAACGCACCATGGTGATCGTCACCCACGAAATGAGCTTTGCCCGTGACGTGGCCGATCGCGCCATTTTTATGGATCATGGCCGCATTGTCGAGCAGGGGCCCGCGAAGGCGTTGTTCGCCAACCCGCAGCATCAGCGCACCAAGCAGTTTCTGGATAAGTTTCTCAATCAGTGATCTTGTCAGGGGGCGATGCCCCCTTAACCCCGTTATCCTGCCTTTAACAACTCATTACGCGCTGCGGCGGCGAGAAATGCACTGCGGCTGCCATAGCCCGGGTGCTGCTGCACCAGCGAATCAATACGGTTGAGCAGCCTGTGGGGCAACGTGATATTGATGCGTTCTGCCCGGCCATCGAATTTGTCCATATTGATATCCACCAGTAACCACTGGCCGCCATTAAGGGCGTCGTTGCCCTGAGCCAGATGGAAGGACACTGCTTGTGGGCGTGGAATGGCCTGATTCTCTTCGCTCAATAATTCAAAGTGGGCATCCAGCGCGCTTTTGGCATCCTGGAAGGTTTGATCGAGACTGTCTCCAGCAAAGTAGCAGCCTGGCACATCGGGAAAAAAGCCGCTGGCGCTGCCATCTGGCTCGGCATGTATATAAGCGGGATAAAACATAGTGTTACCTCGTCATTGCGAAATGGTCTAGGAATTAAGCAACCCTGCATCCTTCATGATTTGCCGCAGCGTTTCCAATTTCACCTCCTTATTGGGATGAGGCACGGTGATCACCAACGGTGAGTTGGGGTGTTTGAATTGATGGTGGCTGCCTTTGATCCGTTGTAAAACCCAACCATGGCTTTCGAGTCGTTTAATCAGTTCTGAACTTTTCACCTATTCATCCCTCATGATACACACCATACACATTTATTGGCAAGGAGATGAATACGGTATCGGCTGACTTTTATGCAGGCAATAAAAAGCCCCGTGTCAATGCTGGGTTTACGAAGAGGCTCGCAACGTAGATGCTGACAAACTTCAACCGGTGCAAAACGTAGGGGGGCTGCATACTGTTCCCCCCTTCGGTTGGAATTGGAGATTGTGGGGGTTGCATGGGGTGTGTTTAGCGTGGCAGAAAAAAGGGCGCAGTTCATATGATGCTGCGCCCTTTTGGGGGGAGAAATACGGCTGTTGTTAACCGATAGTCATCAGGCTGGCGTTACCCCCGGCGGCAGCGGTGTTGACGCTTAATGAGCGTTCGATCAACAGGCGCTCCAACAGGATATTGGTTTCACCGCGGGCGAAGCCCTGCACCGAGACAATGGCACCGCTGCGTTGAGCAATCTGCTCACACAGGGTGCGCAGCTGATCTGCGTCGCCGTGATAGATGGCCGCATCAAACTCGACTTTATCCTGCGCCCAATCCTTGGTGAAACCGATCCGTGCCTGTACGGCGGCTGGCAAGCTGCGATAGAGCGTGCGCTGCAATTCCGCTTCCGGCCACAGCGCCTGGCTGCCAACCGCCAGCACGGCGGCCAACTGGTTCAGCGCATCGGCGTTGTTGTCCGCCAGGCACAGCACGCGTTCACGTGGCAGCAGGGCGTAAGTGTTGCGTTCCCCGGTTGGGCCTGGCAGCGGGCGAACGGTGCCACCCTGACCCAGTTCGGCGTATTGTTGCGCCAGAACTGCCAACTCGCGATGGTTCTCTGCCACGGCCCATTGTTCCAAAGCCTGATGCGGCACAAGCAGCGTAGGGCGCACGGTAGCCTCCAGAGGACGCTCGTTATCCTGGCGATTCAGAGTGCGCTGCACGGCATCCTGTGGACGGCTGGCCAGCAGGCGGTACAGATAGAGTGGACCACCGGCTTTCGGCCCGGTGCCAGATAATCCCTCGCCGCCAAACGGCTGCACGCCTACCACCGCACCCACCATATTGCGGTTAACATACAGGTTACCGACCTTGGCATGATCGGTGACTCTGGCGATGGTTTCATCGATACGCGTATGGATACCCAGCGTCAGACCATAGCCTGAAGCATTGATCTGATCGACCAACGCGCCCAGGTTGGCACGTTGGAAGCGAACCACGTGAAGTACCGGGCCAAAGATCTCTTTTTGCAGCTCGTCAAAGCTTTCCAGTTCGATCAGCGTTGGTTTCACAAAGGTGCCGCGAGCCCACTCTTTCTCATCATCTCCCAGGCTTTTTGCCGCCTGATACACCTTGCGGCCTTTGGCACGCATGGCCTGGATATGGCGTTCAATGCCGGTTTTGGCTTCGGCGTCGATCACCGGGCCAATGTCGGTAGACAGACGTTCTGGATTACCCATCCGGCATTCGGCCATCGCCCCGCGCAGCATTTTCAGGGTGTGTTCTGCCACGTCTTCTTGCACACACAGGATGCGCAGGGCAGAGCAACGCTGCCCGGCACTGTCGAAGGCGGAGGCCACGACGTCGGTCACCACCTGTTCGGTCAGGGCGGAAGAGTCGACGATCATCGCATTCAAACCGCCGGTTTCGGCAATCAACGGCGTCGGGCGGCCTTGAGGATCAAGGCGGCCTGCGATGTTGCGTTGCAGAATGCCCGCAACGTCGGTAGAGCCGGTGAACATCACGCCGCGTACACGGGAATCATTGACCAATAGGGAACCGACGGTTTCACCCTGGCCAGGCAACAGTTGCAGAACACCCTGAGGAATACCAGCCTCTAGCAGGATGCGTACCGCCTGGGCGGCGACCAACGGCGTCTGTTCTGCCGGTTTTGCCAGCACGCTGTTACCGGCGGCAAGGGCGGCGGCAACCTGACCAGTGAAGATGGCCAGCGGGAAGTTCCACGGGCTGATACAGACTACCGGGCCTAACGGGCGATGGCTGTCGTTGGCGAAGTCGTCACGCACTTGGCCAGCGTAGTAATGCAGAAAATCAACCGCTTCACGGACTTCTGAGATGGCGTTATTGAAGGTTTTACCCGCCTCACGCACCAGGATCCCCAGCAGGCTTTGCAGTTGGCTTTCCATCAGCTCTGCCGCGCGTTCTAAAATGGCAGCACGTTCGGAAGGTGGAGTAGCAAACCAGATCGGCCCGGCTGCGGCAGCAGAGTCTAATGCCCGGCTGACTTCACCTTCGGTGGCCTCACGCACATAGCCGACAATATCACCCGGTTCGGCTGGGTTGATCACCGGTTGTTCAACTCCTTGATCCAACGGAGCATCAATAATCGGCTCGGCACGCCATTGTTGGCTTGCGCTGGTGAGCAGGGCGCTGGACAGCGAAGCCAGCCGCTGTTCGTTGGCAAGATCCAGGCCGCTGGAGTTAACGCGTTTTTCACCATATAGCTCACGCGGCAACGGAATGCGCGGATGCGGTAAACCTATGCGGCCTTCGCTAGCCGCCATGGCCTCGACCGCGCTGACCGGATCGGCTACCAGTTCGTCGAGCGGCAGGGTGGCATCGGCAATACGGTTAACGAATGAGGTATTGGCCCCGTTTTCCAACAGACGGCGTACCAGATAGGCCAGCAGCGTTTCGTGTGTGCCGACTGGCGCATAAATACGGCAAGGGCGGTTCAACTTGCCGTCGGCCACTTTGCCTACCACCTGTTCGTACAGCGGTTCTCCCATGCCATGCAGACACTGGAATTCGTACTGGCCCGGATAGTAGTTATTGCCTGCCAGATGATAGATGGCGCTCAGGGTGTGGGCGTTGTGGGTAGCAAACTGCGGATAAATCAGGTTCGGTACCGCCAGCAGCTTGCGGGCGCAGGCCAGATAGGAAACGTCGGTATACACTTTGCGGGTATACACCGGGTAGCCTTCCAGGCCATCCATCTGAGCGCGTTTGATTTCGCTGTCCCAGTAAGCGCCTTTAACCAGGCGGATCATCAGGCGACGACGGCTGCGGCTGGCCATGTCGATCACCGCATCAATGGCAAACGGACAGCGCTTCTGGTAAGCCTGAATAACAAAGCCAATGCCGTTCCAGCCGGCCAACTGCGGCTCAAAGCACAGCTTTTCCAGCAGATCGAGGGAGATTTCCAGGCGATCGGCCTCTTCGGCGTCGATATTGATGCCGATATCGTATTGGCGCGCCTGTAACGTCAGCGACAGCAAGCGTGGATACAGCTCTTCCATCACGCGATCGTACTGGGCACGGCTGTATCGTGGGTGTAGCGCCGAGAGTTTGATCGAGATGCCTGGGCCTTCATAGATGCCACGGCCATTGGAGGCTTTGCCGATAGCGTGGATTGCTTGCTGATAGGAAACCAGATAGGCCTGCGCATCGGCTTCGGTCAGTGCGGCTTCACCCAGCATGTCGTAAGAGTAACGGAAGCCTTTGTCTTCCAACTTACGCGCGTTGGCCAGCGCTTCGGCGATGGTTTCACCGGTCACAAACTGTTCGCCCATCAGGCGCATCGCCATGTCGACTCCTTTACGGATCAACGGCTCGCCGCGCTTACCGATGATGCGGTTCAGTGCGCTGGAGAGATTGGCTTCATTATGGGTAGACACCAGCTTGCCGGTAAACAGCAGGCCCCAGGTCGCGGCATTGACAAACAGCGAAGGGCTGCGCCCAAGGTGGGAGTGCCAGTTACCGTTGCTGATTTTGTCGCGGATTAACGCATCGCGCGTTGGCTTGTCTGGAATACGCAGCAGCGCTTCGGCCAGGCACATCAGAGCCACCCCTTCCTGAGAAGAGAGTGAGAACTCCTGCAGTAATCCTTGCACCATACCGGCGCGGCCGTTGGCACTCTTCTGGTTACGCAGCTTCTCGGCAATGCCATAGGCCAGTTTATGGGTGGCCTGTGCCAGATCGGCAGGTAAACGCGCCTGTTCGAGCAGCATTGGCACCGCTTCAGTTTCCGGGCGGCGGTAGGCGGCGGTGATAGCCGCACGAGTGACGGACTGCGGCAGGATCTGTTCGGCAAACTCAAGGAAAGGCTGATGGGACTCTTCTGGCACCTGCGGCGTGACATCATCCACTTCTGCCTGGTTGGTTGAGGCCAGCGTCGGAATTTCTGGCAGATCGGAACCACTTTCCAGACGTTCAAGATAATTGAAAATAGCCTGCTTGATTAACCAGTGTGGCGTGCGGTCAATCCGTTGTGCCGCGCTCTTGATGCGATCGCGGGTTGCTTCATCGAGCTTCACGCCCATTGTGGTAGTGCCCATGCCAATCCAGCTCCTGTGTTTGGAACCCCTCCCAACCAGCGAGATTAGGGGCGCTCCGTAGAGTAATGAGGTTTCTGATGCCGACAATATCCTGCATGTTGCAACTTTGTGCAACCTTGTTAAATGTGCTCCGTGACGAAGTGTGACTCCCATCGATTTTTTAACAACTTGAGCGTTACGGATGACGGGATGGTAAGTGGGTTTTTTAAGTGAGACCAGGTTATTTCCCTGTGTTAATCAGGGTTAAGTAAGAGGTGCAACTCATTTCGACTATGGCGAGTGCAACCTTGACGGCGAATAAATGTGACCTGGCGTGAGTTTCGTGTGACTTTTTTGTTAAATGTCTTGTTGGTTGTTGACTGCCTCAACTAGGATAGCCAGCGTTCAGACCATGATGGGTATAAACGCTGTTCGTCCGCCTTCATCGCAGTGCGCCCCGTTCCGGCGCTTGGCGGGTGAAATTACTGACATAAAAATACCCGATAACTTTCAATAGGCTGCTAATATGCGGCGGCTTGAAAGGGGGAAGGGAATAAGAAATGGAGAGTTTAAGATAATGAACACACCTATGCTGGTGACCTTCGTGGTCTACATTCTTGGGATGGTGGTAATAGGCCTGCTGGCCTATCGGGCGACCAATAACTTTGACGACTACATTCTGGGTGGCCGCAGCCTGGGTAGTGTGGTGACCGCGCTCTCCGCCGGGGCATCTGATATGAGCGGCTGGCTGCTGATGGGGTTACCGGGTGCGATTTTCCTTTCCGGCATTTCGGAGAGCTGGATCGCCATCGGGTTGACCATCGGAGCCTACTTGAACTGGAAGCTGGTGGCTGGACGGTTGCGCGTCCATACCGAAGCCAACAACAACGCCTTGACGCTGCCGGATTATTTCACCAGCCGTTTTGAGGATAACAGCAAACTGCTGCGGGTGATTTCCGCCATCGTGATCCTGGTGTTCTTCACCATCTATTGTGCTTCCGGCATTGTGGCCGGTGCGCGCCTGTTTGAAAGCACCTTCGGTATGACCTACGCTACCGCGCTGTGGGCCGGAGCAGCCGCCACCATCTTGTATACCTTTATTGGCGGGTTCCTGGCGGTCAGTTGGACCGATACCGTGCAGGCCAGCCTGATGATTTTTGCGCTGATCCTCACGCCGGTGATCGTCATCTTCGCCGTGGGTGGCATCGACAGTTCAATGCTGGTGATCGCGGCTAAAAACCCGGCCAATCTGGATATGATGAAAGGGCTGAATCTGGTGGCGATCCTGTCGTTGCTGGGCTGGGGCCTGGGCTACTTTGGCCAGCCGCATATTCTGGCGCGCTTTATGGCGGCGGACTCCCACCGTACCATCCGTAGCGCTCGCCGCATCAGTATGACCTGGATGATCCTCTGTCTGGCGGGGACCATTGCGGTTGGCTTCTTCGGCATCGCTTACTTTGCCAATAACCCGGATCAAGCGGGCAATGTGACGCAAAACGGCGAGCGGGTCTTTATCGAACTGGCCATGTTGCTGTTTAACCCATGGATTGCCGGGATCTTGCTGTCGGCCATTTTGGCGGCGGTGATGAGTACCCTGAGCTGTCAGCTGTTGGTTTGTTCGAGTGCGATCACCGAAGACCTGTACAAAGCTTTCCTGCGCAAAGGGGCCAGCCAGCGTGAGCTGGTGTGGGTAGGGCGTGCGATGGTGCTGGTGGTGGCGCTGGTGGCGATTGCTCTGGCGGCTAACCCAGAGAACCGCGTGTTGGGTCTGGTAAGCTATGCCTGGGCCGGTTTTGGTGCCGCATTTGGCCCAGTGGTGCTGATCTCGGTGATGTGGTCGCGTATGACCCGTAACGGCGCGCTGGCCGGTATGCTGGTGGGGGCGATCACCGTGATCGTCTGGAAGCATTACGCCTGGTTGGATTTGTATGAAATCATTCCTGGCTTTGTGTTTGGCTGTATCGCCATCGTGGTGGTTAGCCTGATGGGTCGCCAGCCTTCGGCAACTATCACTAAACGTTTTGATCTGGCAGAGGCCGAGTTCAAAACGGTCTAAATCCGCCTTAATCTCTCCCCGGCAATCGGGGAGAGATCCGCTTTCCCCATCACTCGTCTCATCAAGCTGTAACAACTAGCGACATTTGATTAATAAAAATCACATTTCCGCCTCTTGTTTTTCTTTTCAGTAGAATGATAATCACTATCGTTCTGGTTTACTTTTCTTTACATAGTCGCGGTCTCGGTCAACCCAGTGCCAGCGGCTGACTACAAGTGCCTTTTCAGGGGTTAATATTCTATGTTTGTTCCTTTCCTTATCATGTTCCGTGAGGGGCTGGAGGCTGCGCTGATCGTCAGTTTGATCGCCAGCTATCTGAAGCGGACTCAACGCGGTCAATGGCTTGGTGTGGTATGGATTGGGGTGATCGTCGCCGTTGCTCTGTGCCTGGCGTTAGGTATCTTCATCAATGAAACCACCGGCGAGTTTCCACAAAAACAGCAAGAGCTGTTCGAAGGGCTGGTAGCGGTGGTGGCGGTGTGCATCCTGACCTATATGGTGTTTTGGATGCGCAAGGTTTCCCGCTCGGTGAAGGTACATCTTGAAGGGGCGATCGATAACGCCCTTAACTCGAGCAAAAGGCAAGGGTGGGCATTGGTGGCGATGGTGTTTTTTGCCGTTGCCCGTGAAGGGCTGGAGTCGGTGTTTTTCCTGTTGGCAGCATTTCAGCAGGATGTGGGCATTGCCGCACCAATAGGTGCCATGCTCGGCTTGGCGTGCGCCATCGTGGTGGGCATGCTGATCTATTGGGGCGGTATCAAACTGCATCTGGCCAAGTTCTTCAAATGGACCAGCCTGTTTATTCTGTTCGTGGCTGCGGGCTTGGCCGCCGGGGCGATCCGTGCCTTCCACGAGGCTGGATTATGGAACCACTTCCAGGATATCGCGTTCGACCTCAGCAACCAGCTATCCACGCATTCACTGCTGGGCACCCTGTTAGAGGGAATGTTTGGCTATCAGGAAGCGCCATCGGTCAGCGAAGTGGCGGTCTATTTCCTGTATCTGATCCCTGCTCTGATTTTCTTTTTCCTGCCGCAGCGTACGGAGTCCTCTACGATCCAGGCGCAAAGCAAGACACATCACTAATTTAATAGGGAACTCCGTATGTCTACTCCGTTATTTCGCCGCAAGGCACTGCATGCCGCATTACTGGCCGTTCCTGCTTTCGCGCTGAGCCTCAACGCGCTGGCGGCGGATATCCCTCGGGTTTTGGTGACCGTTAACGACAAACAGTGTGAGCCGATGCAGTTGACCCTGCCCGCCGGTAAAACCCAGTTTGTGGTGCATAACACCAGCCAAAAAAACCTGGAGTGGGAAATCCTCAAAGGCGTGATGGTGGTGGAAGAGCGTGAAAATATCGCGCCAGGTTTCACCCAGAAAATGACGGCAAACCTCGAGCCGGGCGAATACGATATGACCTGTGGGCTGTTGAGCAACCCGAAAGGCAAGCTTGTCGTCACGGCTGCGGGTGCGGTAGCTGATGGCAAACCGAATGTGATGGACCTGGTGGGGCCGATTGCCGAATATAAAGTCTATGTCACCAAGGAAGTTGAAGGGCTGGTCAAGCAGACCAAGTTGTTCACCGATGCGATCAAATCCGGTGATGTGGCCCAGGCTCGCAAGCTTTACGCGCCAACCCGTCAGCACTATGAGCGTATTGAACCGATTGCCGAGCTGTTCTCCGATCTGGACGGCAGCATTGATGCCCGTGAAGACGACTATGAGAAAAAAGCCGAAGATCCAAAATTCACCGGCTTCCACCGTCTGGAGAAAGCGCTGTTCGCCGACAACACCACCAAGGGCATGAATGAGTATGCCGACGGTCTGTACAAAGACACGCTGGAGTTGCAAAAACGTATCGGTGAACTGACTTTCCCGCCAAGCAAAGTGGTGGGTGGTGCTGCTGGCCTGATTGAAGAAGTGGCGGCCAGCAAGATCAGTGGTGAAGAAGATCGCTACAGCCGGACCGACCTGTGGGATTTCCAGGCCAATGTTGATGGCGCCCAGAAGATTGTGAACCTGTTGCGTCCGCTGTTGGAAAAGGCCAATCAACCACTGCTGGCGAAGATTGACGCCAACTTTAAAACCGTCGACACCATTTTGGCTAAATATAAGACCGCAGAGGGTTATGAGTCTTACGAGAAACTGACTACCGCGGATCGTAATGCGATGAAAGGGCCGATCACTACGCTGGCAGAAGACCTGTCACAGTTGCGTGGCGTACTGGGTCTGGATTAAGGCGAAAATGATGAACCATAAGACCGGCCCGCATAACGGGCCGTTTCCTCAGGATGAACAGGCCGCTTCGCCATCGCGCAGGCGGTTGTTGCAAGGTCTGGGCATGATGGGGGGCGCTCTGGCGTTGGCGGGGCCATCCCTGGCACGGGCTGCAGAAGAGCCGCTGGCTACCTCGCAGGACGAACGCTGGCAACAACAACCGTTCTACGGTCAGCATCAATCCGGTATCTTGACGCCACAACAGGCGGCCATGATGCTGGTGGCTTTCGACGTGCTGGCGACCAATAAGCAGGATCTGGAACGGCTATTTCGTCTGTTGACCAGCCGTATCGCGTTCCTCACCAGCGGCGGTAGGGCTCCGGAGGTCGATCCCAAACTGCCACCAATGGATTCGGGTATCATGGGGCCGGAAATCTACCCCGATAACCTGACCATCACCGTTTCCGTTGGCACCTCGCTGTTTGATGAGCGCTTTGGCTTGCAGGCGCAGAAGCCGCTGTACCTGCAAACCATGACGCGTTTCCCCAACGATTCACTTGATGCTGCCCTGTGTCATGGTGACTTGCTGCTGCAAATTTGTGCCAATACCAATGAAACGGTGATCCACGCGCTGCGCGATATCATCAAGCATTCACCAGACTTGCTCAGCGTGCGTTGGAAGCGGGAAGGTTTTATCTCGGCACACTCGGCCCGCAGCCGGGGCAAAGAGACGCCGATTAACCTGCTGGGCTTCAAAGACGGCACCGCCAATCCAAAAACCAGCGATAAGCCGTTAATGGATAAGGTAGTGTGGGTCGGTGATAAAGCGGGGGAACCTGCCTGGGCCGTTGGCGGTAGTTATCAGGCCGCGCGTATCATTCGCTTCCACGTCGAATTTTGGGATCGTACGCCATTGCAGGAACAGCAAACCATCTTTGGCCGTGAAAAACACAGCGGTGCGCCGTTGGGGATGAAGCACGAGCATGACGAACCGGACTATGCCAAGGATCCGGAAGGTAAGCAGATCCCCCTGGATGCCCATATTCGGCTGGCCAACCCGCGCACACCGCAAACCCAGAGCAGCCTGATGCTGCGCCGTGGTTACAGTTATTCGCTGGGCGTTTCCAATTCGGGGCAACTGGAGATGGGCCTGCTGTTTGTCTGTTATCAGGCCGACTTGGAGCAGGGCTTCCTGACGGTGCAGAAACGTTTGAATGGTGAAGCGCTGGAGGAATACGTCAAGCCTATCGGTGGCGGCTATTTCTTTGTGTTACCGGGCGTCAAGACCCGTGGCGATTATTTGGCCAGCGGCTTGCTGCAGGCTTGAACAGCTAAGTTTTTCAGCAAAACAGTGAAGCGCAGCGCAAAGGCTGCGCTTTTTTATGTGCTCAATTTTTAATCCGGCAACCTAAATGTCATTCGCCGGGATTAATATCAATTAATTGATATTTAACAATAAAATAAATTAATGCCAAGTCGCTTTCGCTTTGATATAGTGGTATTGCAGCGAGTTAAAACAAAAAATATTAAATTTTTTTACATTTTAGCAACGCGGCGCGGTTGAATGTCATTATACTGTAATCATCTGGCGGTAGTTTTCACACGGTGCACAGCTCAATGCTGTAAATATCACTGCGGGGATCGCTAATGGTAAAGTCCTTGGTTGGGCTACAAACAACAAATAACATACCTTCCCTGATTTCTCGTTGTAACGAGGGCTCTCTCTACGACTCTCAATTTCTGACCGACTCTTGGCTTTCCTTTCGCATTAATCCGGCTGACACACACTCCTGTTTTGTACCAATCTCGTTGTTCTGTGAAAAAGAGCCGCGCCCGTTGGCGGCTAGGTGTTCACGTCATTCAATGGCTTTAAAGGGGGCCACAACCTAATACGTGTGTAACATAATCGCTCGGTGTTTGCTGCCCTGCGGTAGGTGAAACAAACTGTAAGGTGCCACTATGGGAAGACAGAAAGCAGTGATCAAAGCACGTCGTGAAGCCAAACGCGTCATTCGTCGTGACGCTCGTAGTCATCGCCAGCGTGAAGAAGAAAGCGTGACCTCGCTGGTACAAATGGGTGGTGTGGAATCTATCGGCATGGCTCGTGACAGCCGGGATACTTCTACCATCGAGGCTAGAACCGAAGCTCAAGGTCATTACTTATCAGCCATAGAAAACAAGCTGTTGATATTTGCTACGGGTGAGGCCGGTTGCGGTAAAACCTTCATCAGTGCAGCCAAGGCAGCTGAAGCCCTGATACATAAAGAGGTGGATCGGATTATCGTCACTCGTCCGGTTCTGCAGGCGGATGAAGATCTCGGCTTTTTGCCGGGGGATATTTCTGAGAAGTTCGCCCCTTATTTCCGGCCGGTGTATGACATTCTGCTACGCCGTTTAGGATCGTCGTTCTTGCAATACTGCCTGCGCCCGGAAATTGGCAAGGTAGAGATAGCGCCTTTCGCCTATATGCGCGGGCGTACCTTCGAAAATGCGGTAGTCATCCTGGACGAGGCCCAGAACGTGACGGCCAGCCAGATGAAGATGTTTTTGACCCGTCTGGGTGAGAACGTCACGGTGATCGTGAACGGCGATATTACCCAGTGCGATTTGCCACGCGGCGTGAAATCCGGCCTTAGCGACGCGCTGGAGCGCTTCGAAGAGGACGAGATGGTCGGCATTATTCGTTTCGACAAACAGGACTGTGTGCGCTCTGCCTTGTGCCAACGCACGCTTAATGCTTACGATTAATTTGTCTGAAAGCTTGCAAAAGGCCACTTCGGTGGCCTTTTTGTTGGCTGCAAGTGCCAGTAGCCTACATCAATAAACCTGCGCCATTGCGGCCAATTTGAGTACAATAAATTGCAGGATCACTAAGGAATACTATTATGGACGATATTCAGCGCTGGCGGTCCAGCGTAGGGAGAACGTGGTTACTGGGCGCGATGCTGCTGGTGGGGAGTTTTACTGCCTCGGTAAATGCCACGACCCCAGAGAACTACCATCAGGTCTCGCCAGAACTCTACCGCTCCTCTCAGCCCTCCGCTGCCCAGATGCAAACGCTCGAGCAGCAGGGCATCAAAACCGTACTCAGTTTACGCCAGTGGCATGACGACGACAGCGAAGCGAGAGGCACAGGCTTGCTTCTGCGCCGGGTGGCGATCAATGCCGCCGTAATTAATGACGACATCGTGGTGACGGCGCTCAGAGAAATTCGTTTTGCCCTGAAACCGGTGTTGGTTCACTGCTGGCACGGCAGCGATCGTACCGGGCTAGTGGTGGCAATGTATCGCCTGGTGTTTGAATATTCGGATAAGCCTGCGGTGCTGGCCGAATTGAGAAAGCCGGAGCATGGCTATCATGAAAAATATTATGCCGGGATTGCGCGCTATATTGGTGATGTCGATGTCAGCAAGATACGGCAGCGGGTTTTTGCCGATAACCTTGGCAAGGGGAAGTGATTTGCTAGAAAAGGGGGTGACTGGCTATGGCGACCGTCCCCTCACCCTAACCCTCTCCCACAGGGAGAGGGGACTGGCCGTGCTACCAATTGGCCCCTTTACCGGTTTACAACACCGTATCGATTTCCTTCGTGAATAAGCTGCAGATGGCTTCCTATAACTAAATACAGCACCGTATCAATCCCTTGCGTGAATAAGCTGCAGATGGCTTCCTATAACTAAATACAGCGCCGTATCAATCCCTTGCGTGAATAAGCTACAGACTGTCTTCTATACCTGACTACGGCTCTGGATCAGCTCCCTCTCCCTGCGGGAGAGGGTTGGGGTGAGGGGAAGCTCGATTGCCTGACCGACAATCCTGCATCTCTCCCCGTGTGTTCATTTACTCCCCCCAATCCGACTCTGATAAATCGTTCGATCCTTCCCTAGCGTAAATCCCATTCTCGTTTAAGCTTTGTGTAAATTTTTGCGGCTTTTTGTATAGAATTTTAGTTTCAATAACGTTAACTATTGGTATCTTCCGACCGTTAAACCGAGCTTAACGGGATAGGGAATCGTTGGGTTGTGTGCCGTGCTCGGCATACTCATGGTCGTATTTTGGGGTTCTGAAGTCATCATGAAATATATCATTCTGATTTTATTAATTTTGTGTGTTATTTACATTCATTATCGTGGCCGTGTTCGCTATCCTTTTTGGCGTCAGCTTTCCGACCATTCCACCTTTACCGCACCGCTGAACGTGTTTATGTACCTGTTCTCACGGGTGCCGACCACGCCTTACCTGCAACCGGAGCAGTTCCCCGATCTCATTATCCTGCGTGACAACTGGCAGACCATTCGGGAAGAAGGGAAGCAATTGATGGAGATCCAGCAAATCAAAGCGTCGGACAAGTTTAACGACGCCGGATTCAACTCCTTCTTCAAAACCGGCTGGAAGCGCTTTTACCTGAAGTGGTATGAGGATAACCATCCTTCGGCAATGGCGTTATGCCCGCAAACCACTGCGCTGTTACGCAGCCTGCCTTCGGTGAAGGCAGCGATGTTTGCCGAATTACCCCATGGCAGCCGCTTGCCACGCCACCGCGACCCTTACGCCGGTTCACTGCGCTATCACCTGGGGTTGATCACCCCAAATGACGACCGCTGCTTTATCGAAGTGGATGGCGAACGTTACAGCTGGCGTGATGGCGAAGGGGTGATGTTCGATGAAACCTATCTGCACTATGCCGAAAATCAGAGCGGGGAAAACCGTTTGATCCTGTTTTGCGACATCGAACGGCCAATGCGTTACCGTTGGGCGCAGGCGGTGAATCACTGGTTGGGGCGTAATTTGATGAGTGCTGCGACAGCACCGAATGAAGAGGGCGATCGTACCGGCGGCGTCAATCGGCTGTTCAAATATATCTATGCCGTGCGTAAGGTTGGCAAGCGATTAAAAGCCTGGAACAAGACGGGCTATTACATTATCAAATGGCTGCTGTTTGGTGGGATCGCCGCACTGATTTTCTTCGCATTATAAATAGAACGGGGCGCAAATAATGCGCCCCGCTGATGTTTTGCAACCGCTTGGTATCAGGCAAATATCGTCATCATATAAGCGGCAAACAGCGCCAGGTGCGCGGTGCCGTTCAACACGTTGGTTCTGCCGGTAGAGAACGAGATATGGCACAATATCAACACCGTCAGCATTACGACCATATGCGGTGGCTGCAGGCCGAAGATTAGCGTCTGGCCAGTCAGGGTGGCAATAATCGTTACCGCTGGCACCGTCAGTGAAATGGTCGCCAGCACCGAGCCGAAGAACAGGTTCATGGCGCGCTGCACCTGATTGTTCAACACCGCGCGCAAAGCGCCCAACCCTTCCGGGGACAGGATCAGCAATGCAACCAGGAAACCGGTGAACTGGGTTGGTGCGTTCAGCTTGGTGAGCAAGCCCTCAAGCGGGTTGGCGTTGAATTTGGTTACGGCAATTACCGCGACCAGATGCACGATCAACCAGGCGGCATGCCACAGGCTGCTGTGGGACGAGGGTTTACCGTGGTGCGGGTCGCCATCGTCATCTTCATGTTCATAAACAAACAGGCTCTGGTGGGTTTTGGTTTGGATCAGCAGGAACACGCCGTACATTGCCGCTGAGATGGCCGCAACCAGCAGTGACTGGCCCACGCTGAAGTTGCCCCCAGGCAAGGCGCTTGGCAACACCAGTACGATGACCGCCAGTGGGAGGATCGCCATCAGGTACTGTTTGATACCGCCCAGGTTAACGTACTGGGTAGCAAACTTGCGCCCGCCAAGCAGCAGGGCAACCCCAACCAGTCCGGCAGTCACAATCATGATGATTGAATACAGTGTGTCACGCATCAGGGCCGGGGCCGCGTCGCCGGTTGCCATCAGTGCCGAAATCAGGCTCACTTCCAGGATTACGACTGAAAGGCTGAGGATCAGCGAGCCGTAGGGTTCACCCAAGCGGTGGGCCAGTACGTCGGCATGGCGTACCACGCTGAAAGCACTGCTGAGGATACCGACCAGGGCAATAATGTTGATGGCTACGATCAGTGGGAAACTACTGGTACCGCTCCACAAGTTGAGCACAACCAGCGCGGCGATAGGGAAAATCAGGGAATACTCTGTGTGGCGAGATTTGGATCGGCCAGGATCGTTGTGCGACTTCATTACGGTACATCTCCTTCTCAAACTGCGTGGCCCGTCATCGCTGTTCACCTGCAGTTAGGGTCAGCGTATCCAGAAAGTTGTTAATAATAATAGGATACACTCTGCGCATGACGCCGAGTAATAATGTGATGTTGTGTTTAGTTTTTAGAAAGCAAAACTTTGCTTTATGCGATAAGAGTAACAAAAAAACCGCATTTGATGCGGTTTTTTTTACTTACTTTTACGTTAAACACCAGCCATTACTTGTTAAATGCCTATAAATGGGGCTTAACCGGTATTTTCAACGGAAAATAAGGCAGATAATGGCGATCAGGAGTCAATGTTATCCATGATATCGTGCCTTTTCTGGTGGTAACCCTCCTCATTTAACCCTTCACGCCAGTAAGGCACCGCATAAAGCTGATTACGCTCACATTGGCGCTCCCGACGCAGGTAACGACGCAGTTCGACCACCAGGCGATCCTCACCTGCCAGCCAGAACTGGGTGCCGCTTTGTGGCAGCGGCAAGGCGCAGAATTGCGTGATGAGATCGGCCGTTTTCTCCGTGCCACCAATGATCCAGCTTAGCTCAACACCGGCAGGTTTTTGCAGATCAATAACGTCCGCAGGGGTATCGACACGGATAAAAGCGTGGCCTTCGCTACGTGCAGGCAGGTTTTCCAGCAGTGCGGCGATGGCCGGTAACGATGAAGGATCGCCTGCCAGGCAGTAAAAGTCGGCTTCTGGCAACATTGGCTTGGGGCCGCCAGGGTTGCTGATACCAATTTTATCCCCCGGCTTGGCCTGACGTGCAAAGTTCACCGCTGGCCCGCTGTGGTCGTGCAGGGCAAATTCGATATCAATCTCACCCTGTTGCGGGCGAACGGCTCGAATAGAGTAGGTGCGAATGAGTGGACGCACGGCATCGGCGGCCCACACCGGGCCCTTCTCGGTGAGCGTGGGCAGGTCTGGCTGCGTTTGGCCTGCGAGCGGTAAGAACACCTTGATATGTGCGGCGGCGGCTTCAGCAGGGTAAAAACGCAGGTCTGGCGCGCTGAAGGTGATACGGCGCAGGTGCGGCGTGATGTCGCGGAAACGGGCAACTTCGATCAAATAGGGGGCGCGGCTGCGTGGGGTTTCGGTTGTCACAGGACTCTCCTTTATCATTCTGCGGCTAGTATATCACGCCATTTGAT
This sequence comes from Serratia sp. J2, assembly GCF_046269175.1. Lineage (NCBI taxonomy): Bacteria > Pseudomonadati > Pseudomonadota > Gammaproteobacteria > Enterobacterales > Yersiniaceae > Serratia > Serratia sp. J2. Next base: position 45,888 of record NZ_JBKABN010000015.1, on the reverse strand, counting down.
AATGAGAATTGTTTGCTGATTGGTATGGCGCATCAGGCCAAGCGGCGTGATCCGCCCGGATTGTATTTTTTTGCGGTTAAAACGCTAAGCTCTGTTAACAAAACGCAGGGGAAGAGTAAAGTTTTACGTCTATAATTATTATTGCTTCTGGGTACAAATACTTTTTCACATTAAATATGCCTGGAAACTTGATTGAAAGGTCAGAAAAGAATATGGTCATTTATACCCGTCGTCTTTCAAGTTGCAGCGTTGTTATCTGCACTTACCCACCCCAGTCACTTACCCAAAAGTAAGCTCCTGGGGATGAGTAAGCTTGTTGCCTAGCTGCAACTTGAAATCCATAGGGTATATATTTTTTGCTGGGCGGTGGAAATAAACCCGCCCCGAATCCCAAAAAAGAAATTGCATACACAGTGGCGAAGGGGTTAGGGCAATCCTATTCCCAGGAGGTTGTATTAGGTGTTAACTCGAGATTTTCTGCAAAAAGCAGACTGCAAAACGGCATTCGGCACGATCGAAGAGTCGCTGTTGCTGACACCGGAACAGCGCTCGGCCTCACTGACATGTACGCTCTCCAGACGGCCGGATAATAGCCCGGTATGGGTTTTCGGCTATGGTTCACTGATGTGGAACCCGGTATTTGAATCCGAAGAGGTGCGCCCGGCGACGCTGCAAGGCTGGCATCGGGCATTTTGCCTGCGTTTGACCGCCGGGCGTGGCACGTTGCATCAGCCAGGGCGCATGCTTGCTCTGCAGGAAGGGGGGCAAACCACCGGTCTGGCTTTCCGCCTGCCGGAAGATAAGTTGCGTGAAGAGCTGGAACTACTGTGGAAGCGTGAGATGATCACCGGTTGTTATCTGCCAACCTGGTGTGAGCTGACGCTGGACGACGGCAGCGTCGTTACCGCCTTGGTGTTTGTGATGAACCCGCAGCATCCGCTATTTGAAGCGGATACCAGCCATCAGGTGATCGCTCCGCTGATCGCCAGCGCCAGCGGCCCGTTGGGCACCAATGCGCAGTATCTGTTTGCCTTGGACAACGAGCTGAAAAATCACGGCATGAAGGATGACTGCATCGGCGATCTGGTCGGCTATGTCCGTCAGTGGCTGCAACAAAACACCTCAGGGCCAATAGGTGGCGAAGCCACGGCCTAACCCTCAGACACCGTCGGGGCGTCGTATTGCGCGCCCCAAAGACTTCAACAACCCTCGCGTTGATATACCTTATCCCTCTAGGTAATAACTTTTTGCTGCATAAGTTATTTAACCATAATAACAAGGTGGTTATTTATCTTGTTAATTTTAAAGCTATTTATAATTTTAAGAAAAACATAAGTGAATTTTTAATGATAAAAAATGCACTTAGCATGAAAAGCTATAAGTAAAGATTATTCCTTATTTGTTCTGTCCGCGCAGACTCCGTATCAATATTGTTAACGGTTTTGGGGAGAGAAGGAGACGGAATGAATTTTCAGCAATTAAAAATCATTCGTGAGTCAGCGCGTTGCAACTACAACCTGACTGACGTCGCGAATGCGTTATTTACCTCACAGTCTGGGGTTAGCCGTCATATTCGTGAGCTGGAAGAAGAGCTGGGGATAGAGATATTTATCCGCCGTGGCAAACGGTTATTAGGCATGACCGAACCAGGCAAAGAGCTGTTGGTGGTTGCGGAGCGTATCCTCAATGATGCCAATAATATCCGCCGTCTGGCCGATGTGTTCAGCAGTAAAGATGCGGGGCAACTCCATATTGCCACTACACATACCCAGGCCCGCTACAGCCTACCGGGGGTGATTAAGGAGTTTCGGGCGCTGTATCCGCAGGTGCGCGTGGTGCTTAATCAGGGGAGCCCGGAGGAGATTGCCGCCATGCTGGCCTGCGGCGAAGCGGATATCGGTATCGCCAGTGAACGCCTGATGAGCGAAGAGTCGTTGGCTGCTTTTCCCTATTACCGCTGGAACCATGCGATCCTGGTTCCGGAAGGCCACGAGTTGACACGCCAGCCGCTGGTCACGTTGGAAATGCTCAGTACGTTACCGTTGATTACCTACCGCCAGGGGATCACCGGGCGCTCACGGCTGGATGCGGCATTTAAAGCTGCGGGGCTGACGCCGGATATCGCGCTAAGCGCCCAGGATTCTGACGTTATCAAAACCTATGTTGAGTTGGGGCTGGGTGTGGGCATTCTGGCAGATATGTCGTTTGAAAAAGAGCGCGATCGTGGGTTGGTGAGCCTCAATGCCGAACATTTGTTTGAGCCTAATACCGTCTGGTTGGGCCTGAAACGCGGTCAGTTACAACGTAACTATACCTGGCAGTTTATCCAGCTATGTAATCCCACCTTATCGCTCACGGAAATTAAAGAGAAAGTGTTCTCCGATCAGTTGGAACAGGTTATCGACTATCAGATCTGAGGCGGTAATGCGCTGGAATGGTGCAAGCGCGCCATATCACTGTGCAATAGTGAGGGGTGGATTACAGATTACACGGCAATAACCTTCTAAAATCTGTAGCTTGGCAAACTGGCATGCCAGCTGCTTACTTTAAAACGCGGAAACGTTGAATATCCGCGATGAATTTCAACAGGCGTCCGTGCAGCACGTTTGCCCCAATGGTGGAATGTGCTGTTCGGACGTCTTTTTTATCGCGGGTAATACCCCCTGGTTGAAATCCTCGATTACAGCTTTTTCCGATGGCTTCTTTTTGCCGATCGCTTACCCTATGGCCTCAGGTTGCATTATGCTGTGCGACAGTTTTTTTCTACCGGCCGGAACGGTAGCGTCAACGAGGTGGGTTTGCCATGCGGCAAGGAAGGCGAAGGGCAAACGTGGTTATGACCAAGGTTATTCAGCAAAAGGTGTCACAGTTGTTATCCAGCACGCGCTTACTCGGGTTATTTGCTCTACCGGTGATAATGTTTAACGCCCAGGCGGAAGCTCCCCCGGCAGTGGCTGGCGTGCCTGACGCTCAGGCAGAGGCACCCGTTGCAGCGAAAAGCCTTGCTGAAGCCACGGTGGAAGTTCCCTCGGTTGGGACGAGCGTGATTGACGATCTGGCTAAAGCGCCACCGACAGCAACAGTAGAAACCCAGATGGTAGTACCACCGGCGGCGGTAGCAGAAGCTCAGGCAGTAGCACCTGCAGCAGAAGCCCAGACGGTAGCGCCACCACCCGCAGAGGCCCAGACCATTGCTCCACCGGCGGTGGCAAATGCGGCAGACATCCCTGCGCAAGTGCCTGCGGCCGTAACTCCGGTAGAAAAGCCAGCGGCAGTGGTCAGTGAGGTCAAGACGCAGGCATCTCCGGCGCAAGATCTACCGGAGCTGGGCAGCGCTGGCGTCAACGATGCCGAAAAAGAAAAAGAGTGGGCAACGCGGGCGAAAAAGCTGGCTGAGCAGAATCTTAACCAGATATCCAGCGAGCGGGCACGTGCCGATGCAAAAGACTACCTGACCAACCAAGCCACCTCGACCCTACAGCAAGAGAGCGAAGAGCTGCTTTCACCACTTGGCACCGCTAAACTGTCGCTCGCGGTCACACCTGAAGGGGATTTTACCGGCAGCAGCGGTCAGTTGTTCAGCCCGCTCTATGACGTTGAAGGTTTGTTGACCTACAGCCAGGTGGGTTATCTGCAAAAGGCCAACGGTTCACAGGGTAATTTTGGCCTGGGGCAGCGCTGGATGGTGGGGGATTGGCTGCTGGGCTACAACTCAGTGCTCGACACTGATTTCCAGAATCAGCGCAACCGTGGCAGCATCGGTGCCGAAGCCTGGGGGGACTATCTACGCTTGTCGGCCAACTATTACCACCCGCTGTCGTCATATTCTCCACAGGCAAATAGTGCCGTCTTTCTCGGCCGTCCGGCGCGTGGCTACGACATTACCACGCAAGGTTATCTGCCGTTTTACCACCAGCTTGGGGCCTCACTCAGCTTTGAACAGTATCGTGGCGACAGCGTCGATCTGCTAGGCAATGGCAACAAACAAACCGATCCTAGCGCTATGCAGGTGGGGCTCAACTATACGCCGGTCCCGTTGGTCACGGTCAAAGCCTTGCACAAACTGGATAATGTGGGCGACACCCAGGACAAGGTCGAGCTGGCCATGACCTACCGCCTTGGCGTACCGCTGATCAAACAGATTTCTCCGTATTACGTGGAACAGGCAAAATCATTGCGCGGTAGCCGCTATGACAGCATTGAACGTAATAATGTGCCGGTGCTGGAGTTCCGCGAAAGCAAAACGTTGCAGGTGTTTCTGGCGACGCCGTCATGGAGCCTGAATCCAGGGGAAACCCTGCCGCTGGTGCTGGAAATCAAAGCGGCCAATAAGATCACCGCGGTCAACTGGCAAGGGGATACTCAGGCTGTCAGCTTGACGCCGCCGGCGAATATCAACGATCCGCAGGGATGGACCTTGACGGTGCCCGCGTGGGATGAGACGCCAGGGGCCAGCAATCACTACCAACTGTCCGTCACCCTTGAGGATGAAAAGCAGCAGAAAGCCACCTCGAACTGGATCACGCTACAGGTTACCGCTCCCCTGAGCTTGTCTATTGAAGGGGAGCCTGGGTTACCGCCGCCGCAAACCCTGCAGCCACCGGCAATCCCTGCGGTTACCGGGCCGTTGCACCCACAGGGTAACTAATCTTTCTTATTGCCCAACACCCAAACGGCGGCTTCTACGCGGGATTTCAGTTTCATCTTCTTCAGCAGGTGTTTCACGTGCACCTTGACGGTACTCTCGGTGATGGTCAGTTTACGGGCGATCAGCTTGTTTGGCAGGCCCTGCGCGATCAGCTTGAGGATATCCCGCTCGCGCGGGGTTAACTGCTGGATGTCGCGTTCTACCGCCGGGCGGTTTTCCCGCAGGCTGGCCGCCAGCACTGGCGTCAATGCTTCGCTCAGTACCATTTGCCCTGCCGCCGCCTGATGCAGCGCCTTGAGCAGTTCCTCTGGTTCCATATCTTTCAAGAGATAGCCATCGGCACCGCGTTTTAGTGCGCTAACCACATCGTCTTCATGGTTGGAGACGCTGAACACCACCACTCGGCCGGAAAGGGCGATTTGGCGCAGGCGATCCAGCGTTGCCAGGCCGTTCATTCCGGGCATGTTCAGATCCAACAGGATCAGGTCGGGATCGTGCAGCTCAGCCAGCTCCACCCCTTGTTCGCCATTGCTGGCTTCGGCGATGACTTGTAGCCGCGGATCCATGCTAATCAACTGCTTGACGCCGTTACGCAACATGGGGTGATCGTCAATCAGCAGTATGGTGGCAGCTTCTTCGGTCGTCATAATATTTCCTTATTCGATAGCAGAGTTATCCGGACGGAACGTCACCCGTACTTCGGTGCCGCCGCCGCTGCATGGCAAGATTTCGCACTGGCCGTGCAGGCTTTTGGCGCGATCGCGCATGATGATCAGGCCGTAGTGATCGGGCCGTTCGCTGATATCTGGCAGGCCGCGGCCATTGTCGCTGACGCTTAGGGTGACTTCCCCCTTAAGGTTTATCACCCGAATCGTGACCTGGCTGGCCTGCGCGTGTTGGTGAATATTACTCAATGCCTCACGCGCGATCTGCAGCAGGTGGATCGCCTGATAGGCCGGTACGCTACGTGGGCCTAACTGATAATCGAGTTCGATGGTGATCCCCAGCCGCTGATTGAATTCTTGCACCGTAGACTGTAGTGCCGCCAGCAGGCCAGGTTCGGTCAATCGCAGGCGGAAGGTGGTTAACAGCTCGCGTAACTGGCGATAGGCGGCACTGATCTCTTCACGCATCTGTTGCACCAGCGCCAGGCTGGCCGGAGGGAGTTCGCCCCCCTGCATTTGCAGGCAACTGGTCTGCATTTTCAGGCAGGTGAGGGATTGAGCGATGGAGTCGTGTAACTCGCGGGCAATCGCGGCCCGCTCCTCCATCAACATCAACTGCTGCTGGTGGTCAACCTGGCGTTCTATCGCCAATACGCTGGTCAACTGCTCCATCAGGGTATTCATCAACTGACATTGCTCATCGCTTAGCCGTTGTTCTGGATCATGTTGAGCGACGACGATGCCATAATTGCCCAGTTGGTCACTCAGGCTCCAGCTAAGAGAAGGATGGCCCTGACTATGCGGCTGATGTTCGCTTAAGCAGGCGCTACAGACCGGATTATGGCAATACTCCGGCCTCAACGGCTGGTTACCGCTTAATTGCAGAAACTGTTCCTGGCTGTTGTTTTCATACAGCCGTACCTGGATGCTGTGTAGCGGCGTCAGCGTTTGCAACTGGTTGAGGATCGGCGTCAGGCGGCTACAGATCGGCTCGCTGGTGTGTAACTGGCGGCTGGTGCGATACAGAAAGCCCAGCACCTGATTTTTCTGTTGCAGGTCGGCGGTCTTTTCTGCGACACGTTGCTCCAGCCTGGCATAGATGGTGGCAAGCTCGTCGGACATGGTGTTAAGCGCAGCGCCGAGGGAAGACATCTCGTCCTGATGCCCACGTTGGGCAAAGCGGTGGCTGAAATCACCGCGGCCAACCGCCAGTGCCAATGCCACCAATTGACGCCAAGGGTGCAGCAAACGGCGGCGTAGATAACAGATGGTGCCGACCAGCAGCAACAGCGTCAGGGCGATAAATCCCCCCTGAACCAGCGTCACCATCAACAAGCGCCGTTCGGTTTGATGATCGATATCGGAAACCAGCTTGTCCAACAGGCTGACAAAATGGGCCACTTGGGGGGCCGCATCGGCGGGGCGTTGTGCTTGGCGCAGCCGTGGTTGCAGCTGGTTTAGCCAATAGTCACGCAGCGTCAGCAACTGTGGGGTTAACCCTTCGCGCTCCAGCGCCTGCTGCAAGTCGCGGCTGGTTTCATCCTGATCCAGTCCCTGCATCAGGAGGTCACTGTGGGCATCCAGAGGGACCTGGGAGAGCAGACGGTAGCTCTGCATCCGAAGGGAGCCTGCTTTGTTGATGGCATGAGCATTGCCCTGAATGCTTTGTGACATCCAGGCGGAAATACTCATTCCGGCGATACCCAGCACTCCCAGCAGTAGCATTAACAGGGCAACCTGGTTAACGATGGAAAGCGGAGCCAGCAAGCGTTTCATCGAATACGCATCTCCCATAGAGCAGCAGAAACCAGAGAGGAGATACCTGCAACTCCGGCCGCCAAATTACGTCAATAGCAGCCATTTTTCCTCATCCCCCGGCGTAACCCCATACCCCTAACGAAGTACCCCTTAGTTTCCTGCAGCCTGAGCCATTGCCAAACCTTTCTCACTACTGTGGTATAACCTGCTGAATACCAATAGATTAGCTAGCCTTGATTGGCTACTCACTAAGGGATGCATGAGGTTTTTCCGCCATGAGCTACCTGCTTGCTCATTGATTTGCGTCAACTTTACCGCTTGAGGGGATCAACTAGGGTGTGCGCAGTTATCACCGTGTTTCTGAGGTTATTATGTCGCAATCTGCAACGCCTTTAGCAAAAAAAACGGGTGCGGTTATTCAGGACTGGCAACCTGAGAACAGCGAATTCTGGCAGCAGAGTGGGCACCGCATTGCCCGCCGCAACCTGTGGATCTCCATACCCTGCCTGTTGCTCGCCTTCTGCGTATGGATGCTGTTCAGCGCCGTGGCGGTTAATCTGAACAAGGTGGGTTTTAACTTCACCACCGATCAGCTGTTTCTGTTGACCGCATTGCCTTCGGTTTCCGGCGCGATCCTGCGCGTGCCGTATTCCTTCGTGATCCCGATGTTTGGTGGCCGCCGTTGGACAGCCATCAGCACCTGTTTCCTGCTGGTGCCTTGCCTGTGGCTGGGTTATGCGGTGCAGGATCCGACCACTTCATTCAACGTATTTATCATTATTGCGCTGTTGTGTGGGTTTGCTGGGGCCAACTTTGCCTCCAGCATGGCGAACATCAGCTTCTTCTTCCCGAAGGCTAAGCAGGGTGGCGCGTTGGGGCTGAATGGCGGTCTGGGAAATCTGGGTGTCAGCGTGATGCAACTGGTGGCTCCGTTAGCCATCTCGCTCGCCATGTTTGGCTTCCTGGGCGGCACTGGGCAGACACAGCCAGACGGCAGCCAGCTGTGGTTGGAAAACGCCGCCTGGATTTGGGTGCCTTTCCTGCTGGTGGCAACGCTGGCAGCCTGGTTCGGTATGAACGATTTGGCCGCCTCAAAGGCTTCTTTGCGCCAACAGTTGCCGGTACTCAAACGGGGGCATCTGTGGGTTTTGAGCCTGCTGTATCTGGCAACTTTTGGTTCCTTCATTGGTTTCTCTGCCGGTTTTGCCATGCTGGCGAAAACCCAGTTTCCGGACGTGGTGATCCTGCATTATGCCTTCTTCGGGCCGTTCCTTGGGGCGCTGGCTCGTCCCGTGGGTGGGGCGCTTTCCGATCGCTTTGGCGGTATTCGTGTGACGCTGCTGAACTTTATCGTCATGGCTATTTTCGCTGCCTTGCTGTTCATGACCTTGCCGGGTAGCGATCATCAGGGTTCATTTATGGCCTTCTATGGCGTGTTTATGGTGCTGTTCCTCACCGCCGGGTTGGGCAGCGGCTCGACCTTCCAGATGATCGCCGTGATATTCCGTAAAATCACCGTGGACAGAGTGAAAGCCGAAGGAGGAAGCGATGAGTTGGCACAGCGCGAGGCAGTAACCGATTCGGCTGCGGCTTTGGGCTTTATCTCGGCGATTGGTGCGGCAGGGGGGTTCTTTATTCCCAAGGCGTTTGGTACTTCGCTGGCGTTGACTGGCTCACCGGCTGGGGCGATGAAGATCTTCCTGGTGTTTTATATTCTGTGTGTCGTGGTGACCTGGGGCGTTTACGGCCGTAAAAAGGTTTCACGCTAGTTTGGTTAAGCGGAGGCAGGCTGCGCACCCCTTCGGTCGAACATGTGCGACGCTTACCCATTCAGCAACATTGCCTGTCAGTAATCTGACACTCCCCGCTTGCCGGGGAGTGTTTTGCTTCTCAATTCCTACAGGTTGTTTCACTGATAGCCAATCGGTGAATTCATCGCTATCTTGCCAGAACCAGACTGTGCAATATTACCGACAATTGGCATTTCTTGGGTATATATTAATATAGCCTTTATTTTGTTGAGTAATGATAAGATGATTCCATTTTTATCTATTGTGAAATCTTAATATCCACTGTGTCATCAGAAAAGAAAAGCCCTAATCCTTGGTGCGGGTGTTTATGTCTGAATTATCCATTGTCTAGGAGATGGATGGGTTTTTCTCAATGGGTTGCATGATTTCACTAAGTTATGAAAAATAGGTGAAATATAAATTAAGTCTATTTCACTGAGTTTATATTTAAATTCTTGAACATTTTTTCATATTTCTATACAAATGAGAACGCTATGGACTCATAAGGGAAATGAAAAGTGGATGCTGAACAGGAAATAAAAATCATAAATTTTGATGTTTTGCTCCCTTCCAGGCAGCGTTCACGCCTACGTTGGAAAGAGCTTCAGATCCTTTCCCTGCTGGTTAACCGGTCGCCTGAGTTGGTGAGCCGCTCTGAAATCATTGAGACTATCTGGAAAGGTACCTATTGCTCAGACTCGACAATAAATCAGACGATTAAGTCCATTCGCCAGAAAATTGGCGACACGGAACATGCTCTCATCAGGACCATTCCTCGTCTTGGTTATAAGGTGGAAGATAAAACGATTTTTAACTTTATATCAACCGGGGAATCTGCCGTCGCTACGGAGATTATTCCTGGGAATGATGATGCTGAAACTTTCAATAGTGATCTATCTGAGGGTAAATTAAATCATATGGCCGATGAAATTATTGAAAATGCAACGGTGTCGGAAGGTTATTCCCTCATGAATCCGATATTAAGCGAAACGGCTTTGGTTGATTCCAGACGAAACACGCTAACGCCGTGGGCCAGAATATTGAAGTATCTGGCGGCGTTTATTGCACTGTTGACGGTTTCACTTTTATCCTATGCATTAGGCAGCCGAACCAGGCCAGCAATACAGCATGAGCAGCCAAACAGCCCTCGTATGGTCCTCTCTTTTTCATTAGACACCTCCCCTGGTGTTAATCCCCAGGCGCTGAACTGCGTGTATCTGGCGGGGAATGAAAAGGAAATGCGGGTTGAATGCCGCACTCGTTAGCAGGGATCCCCCTTCAAGCTGTTTAAGATAGAAGTATTAAACTGCTCAAGATTATCCCGATTAAGCTCGCTCACACATTCGTTTTACCACCACTACCCCCAAATTTCCGTTTTAGGAGGTTCGCCAGGCGCTTATCCCTGTAAATCTATTATTCTTGTTTTATTACAGTTAGATAGCGTTATTTTTAACGATCATCCTTTAGTGGTATTTCCACCTTTCCTCACGTTTTCCCTCACTGATTCCCTTGATCGCAATCAAGTTACGCCCGGCAGAGCATCAGTAGCCTTGGCCGCAGATTGAGCAATGTCACTTGGCAATTTCTTACAACAACATACCCGTCGTCTTTCAAACTGCAGCTTGAAATTCGAGTGTAACGAGCCTTCAGGAGAACTCCGGATGAGCAAATTTCTAGATCGGTTCCGCTACTTCAAGCAGTTGGCCGAACCTTTCTCTGGCGGCCATGGCCAAACGCTAAACACCAACCGCGATTGGGAAGACGGTTACCGCAGCCGCTGGCAGCACGACAAAGTGGTGCGCTCCACCCATGGTGTTAACTGCACCGGCTCCTGTAGCTGGAAAATTTATGTGAAAAACGGCCTGGTCACCTGGGAAACCCAGCAGACCGATTACCCACGCACCCGTCCAGATTTGCCCAACCATGAGCCCCGTGGCTGCCCACGCGGTGCCAGCTATTCCTGGTATCTCTACAGTGCCAACCGCCTGAAATATCCGCTGATGCGCAAACGCCTAATCAAACTATGGCGCGAGGCTAAAGCCTTGCATAGCGATCCGGTTGATGCCTGGGGTTCGATCGTTTCCGACCCGGAAAAAGCCAAAAGCTACAAAGTGGCTCGTGGCCGCGGTGGTTTTGTCCGCTCCAGCTGGCAGGAGGTCAATGAACTGATCGCTGCCTCCAACGTCTATACCGCCAAGACCTTTGGCCCGGATCGTATTATCGGCTTCTCGCCGATCCCGGCGATGTCGATGGTGTCTTACGCGGCGGGGGCTCGTTACCTATCGCTGATTGGTGGCACCTGCTTGAGCTTCTACGACTGGTACTGCGATTTGCCACCGGCCTCGCCGATGACCTGGGGCGAGCAGACCGACGTGCCGGAATCCGCCGACTGGTACAACTCCTCGTATATCATTGCCTGGGGCTCCAACGTGCCGCAAACGCGCACCCCGGATGCCCACTTCTTCACCGAGGTTCGCTACAAGGGCACCAAAACCGTCGCAGTGACGCCAGACTACGCGGAAGTGGCCAAGCTATGCGACCAGTGGCTGAACCCGAAACAGGGTACCGATAGCGCCATGGCGCTGGCGATGGGCCACGTGATGCTCAAAGAGTTCCATCTGGATCGTGAAGTTGGTTATTTCCGCGACTATGTACGCCGCTACACCGATATGCCGATGCTGGTGTTGCTGGAGCCGCGTACCGAAGGTTATTACGCCGCTGGCCGCCTGCTGCGCGCCGCCGACCTGGTGGATGGCCTTGGCCAGGAAAACAACCCCGAGTGGAAAACCGTCGCGCTGGATCAGACCAGCGGTGAACTGGTAGCGCCGCAGGGCTCTATCGGTTTCCGTTGGGGTGAGAAGGGCAAATGGAACCTGGAACAGCGTGAAGGTAAAGCCCAGCAGGATGTGGAGCTGCAACTCAGCCTGCTAGGCAGCCATGATGAGGTGGTTGACGTTGGTTTCCCATACTTTGGCGGTGCCGAGAGTGAGCATTTCAACAGCGTGGCGTTGGACGACATCCTGCTGCACAAACTGCCGGTAAAACGCTTGAAACTGGCGGACGGCAGCCAGGCATTGGTGACCAGCGTCTACGATCTGACGCTGGCTAACTACGGCCTGGATCGTGGCCTGAATGATGCCAACTGCGCCAACGGTTATGATGAAGTCAAAGCCTATACACCAGCCTGGGCAGAACAGATCACCGGCGTCTCACGCCATAACATCATCCGCATTGCGCGGGAGTTTGCCGAAAACGCCGAGAAAACCCACGGCCGCTCGATGATTATCGTTGGTGCCGGTGTCAACCACTGGTATCACATGGACATGACCTATCGCGGGCTGATCAACATGTTGATCTTCTGCGGTTGCGTTGGCCAAAGCGGCGGCGGCTGGGCGCACTATGTCGGTCAGGAAAAGCTGCGCCCACAAACCGGTTGGATGCCGCTGGCCTTTGGCCTGGATTGGCAACGGCCGGCTCGCCATATGAACAGCACCTCGTTCTTCTACAACCACTCCAGCCAATGGCGTTACGAAACGGTCGGCACCGAAGAGCTGTTGTCACCGATGGCGGACAAGAGTCAGTTTGCTGGCAGCCTGATCGATCTTAACGTGCGTGCTGAACGCATGGGTTGGTTGCCATCGGCACCGCAACTGGACACTAACCCGCTGCATCTGGCCGCTCAGGCCAAAGCGGCCGGTCAGGCACCGCTGGATTTCACCGTGGAGAGCCTCAAACAGGGCAGCGTTCGCTTTGCTGCCGAACAGCCGGATAACCCGCAGAACTTCCCGCGTAACCTGTTCGTCTGGCGCTCCAACCTGCTGGGCTCCTCCGGCAAGGGGCATGAATACATGCTCAAATACCTGCTGGGGACCGAGAATGGCATCCAGGGCCAGGATTTGGGCCAGCAGGGCGGCGTAAAACCACAGGAAGTCGAGTGGTTGGATAACGGCGGCGAAGGCAAGTTGGATCTGGTCGTGACGCTTGATTTCCGCATGTCCAGCACCTGCCTGTATTCCGACATCGTGCTGCCTACCGCCACCTGGTACGAGAAAGACGATATGAATACCTCGGACATGCATCCGTTTATTCATCCGTTGTCTGCGGCTGTCGATCCTGCCTGGGATTCCAAGAGCGACTGGGAGATCTACAAGGGTATCGCCAAAGCGTTCTCCGAGGTGTGCGTTGGCCATCTGGGCCAGGAAACCGACATTGTTACGCTGCCGATCCAGCATGACTCCGCCGCCGAACTGGCGCAGCCCTACGGCGTGAAAGACTGGAAGAAAGGCGAGTGCGAGCTGATCCCGGGTAAAACCGCGCCACACATCATGGTGGTCGAACGCGATTATCCCGCGACCTACGAGCGCTTTACCTCGCTCGGTCCGCTGCTGGACAAGCTTGGCAACGGGGGGAAGGGCATCAGTTGGAACACCCAGACCGAAGTCGACTTCCTGAAAAAGCTCAACTACGTGAAGACCGAAGGCCCGGCAGTTGGGCGGCCTAAGATCGAAAGTGCTATCGATGCGGCGGAAGTGATCCTCTCGCTGGCACCGGAAACCAATGGGCAGGTGGCGGTGAAAGCCTGGCAGGCGCTGAGCAACATCACCGGGCGCGATCACACCCATCTGGCGCTGAACAAGGAAGACGAAAAGATCCGTTTCCGCGATATTCAGGCCCAGCCGCGCAAGATCATCTCCAGCCCTACCTGGTCTGGTCTGGAGGACGAACACGTCTCTTACAACGCCTGCTACACCAACGTGCATGAGCTGATCCCATGGCGCACCCTGAGTGGCCGCCAGCAGCTTTATCAGGATCACGAGTGGATGCGTGCCTTCGGGGAAAGCCTGCTGGTCTATCGCCCGCCGATCGACACCCGTGCCGCGCAGCCGTTGCTGAATAAAAAGCCAAACGGTAACAAAGAGAAGGCGCTGAACTTCCTGACGCCGCACCAGAAGTGGGGCATTCACTCCACCTACAGCGACAACCTGCTGATGCTGACCCTGTCACGCGGCGGGCCAATCGTCTGGCTGAGTGAGGACGATGCCAAAGATCTGGGCATTGAAGATAACGACTGGATCGAGGCCTTCAACGCCAACGGAGCGCTCACCGCCCGTGCGGTGGTCAGCCAGCGTATTCCGTCGGGGATGACCATGATGTATCACGCGCAGGAACGTATCGTGAACATTCCAGGCTCGGAAATCACCAGCCAGCGCGGCGGGATCCACAACTCGGTGACCCGCGTGTGCCCGAAACCGACCCATATGATCGGCGGCTATGCGCAGCTAGCCTACGGTTTTAACTACTACGGCACCGTCGGCTCGAATCGCGATGAGTTTGTGGTGGTGCGCAAAATGGACCATATCGACTGGTTAGACGGCGAAGGTAACGACTACGCGCAGGGCAGCCAGCAGGAGAAAGCCAAATGAAAATTCGTTCGCAAGTTGGCATGGTACTCAACCTGGACAAGTGCATCGGTTGCCATACCTGTTCGGTGACCTGTAAGAACGTCTGGACCAGCCGCGAAGGCATGGAATATGCCTGGTTCAACAACGTGGAAAGCAAGCCGGGCATCGGCTATCCCAACGCCTGGGAAGATCAGGACAAATGGAAGGGCGGCTGGATACGCAAAATCAACGGCAAGCTGGAGCCGCGCATGGGTAACCGCGTTGGCCTGCTGTCGAAGATCTTTGCCAACCCGGATGTTCCCGCGCTGGACGATTATTACGAGCCGTTCGATTACGACTACCAGAACCTGCATACCGCCCCGCAGGGCAAGCATCAGCCGATCGCCCGTCCGCGCTCGCTGATCACTGGCCAGCGGATGAACAAGATCGAAAGCGGCCCAAACTGGGAAGAGATCCTCGGCGGTGAGTTCGACAAACGTGCCAAAGACAAAAACTTCGACAACATGCAGAAGGCGATGTACGGCCAGTTCGAAAACACCTTCATGATGTATCTGCCACGCCTGTGCGAGCACTGCCTGAACCCGGCCTGTGTGGCGACTTGTCCGAGCGGTGCGATCTATAAACGCGGCGAAGACGGCATTGTGCTGATCGATCAGGATAAATGCCGTGGCTGGCGGATGTGCCTGACCGGCTGCCCGTACAAGAAAATCTACTTCAACTGGAAGAGCGGCAAATCCGAGAAGTGCATCTTCTGCTACCCAAGGATTGAGGCTGGCCAGCCGACCGTTTGTTCGGAAACCTGCGTGGGGCGTATCCGCTATCTCGGCGTGCTGCTGTACGATGCCGACCGCATTGAACAAGCGGCCGCGACAGAGAACGATAAAGACCTGTATCAGAGCCAAATGGATATCTTCCTCGATCCGCACGATCCGGCGGTGATTGAGCAAGCGTTGAAAGACGGTATCCCGCAAGGCGTGATTGAGGCTGCACAGCAGTCGCCGGTTTACAAGATGGCGATGGACTGGAAGCTGGCGCTGCCGCTGCACCCGGAATATCGCACTTTGCCGATGGTGTGGTATGTACCGCCGTTGTCTCCGATCCAGTCGGCTGCGGATGCCGGTGAGTTGGCCCACAGCGGCATACTGCCTGATGTCGAAAGCCTGCGCATCCCGGTGCAATATCTGGCGAATCTGTTGACCGCCGGGGATACCGCTCCGGTGCTGTTGGCGCTAAAACGGATGTTGGCGATGCGCCACTACAAGCGGGCAGAAACCGTGGACGGCGTGGTGGACACCAGTGCGCTTGAGCAGGTGGGGCTGACAGAAGCGCAGGCGCAAGAGATGTATCGCTATCTGGCGATCGCTAACTACGAAGACCGTTTCGTCGTGCCTTCCAGCCACCGTGAACTGGCGCGCGAAGCCTTCCCGGAAAGCAAAGGCTGTGGCTTCAGCTTTGGCGACGGTTGCCACGGCAGTGACAGCAAATTCAACCTGTTCAACAGCCGCCGCATCGATGCCATCGACGTGACGCAGAAAACCCCGCGCAAGGAGGATGCCTCATGATCGCTCTGCGAATTATTGCCCGCCTGCTGGATTATCCTGAGCAGGAATTGTTTGACCATCAGCAAGAGCTGGTGGAAGCCCTGGAACCGGCCTGTGAACTGGACTTGCATCACAGCGCCCAGTTGATTCTGTTTATCCGCCGCTTCTGTGCCCGTCCGTTGCTGGATGTGCAGGCGGAGTATTGCGAGCTGTTCGATCGCGGCCGTGCGACTTCACTGTTGTTGTTTGAGCATGTTCACGGTGAATCCCGCGATCGCGGCCAGGCTATGGTCGATCTGATGGCGCAATACCGCGAAGCCGGGCTGGAGATCGACAGCCGCGAACTGCCGGACTTCCTGCCGCTGTATCTGGAGTATCTGGCTAGCCGCAACAAAGAGGAAGCTCAGGGCGGATTGCAGGATATCGCCCCCATCCTGGCCCTGCTGGGTGCTCGCTTGCAACAGCGTCAAAGCCCGTATGCGGTACTGTTCGATCTGCTGCTGGTGTTGTCTGCTAGTGGCGTTGCAGCCAAAAGTTTGCAGCCACAAGTTGCCGGTGAAACACGTGACGACACGCCACAGGCACTGGATGCCGTCTGGGAAGAAGAACAGATCAAGTTTTTGGGTGAGCAAGGCTGTGCTTCGGCGCAGCAAGCTACTCACCAGCGGCGCTTTGCTGGGGCGGTAGCACCACAGTATCTGGATGTGGGCTCGATGACCACAGCAACCAAAGGACGCTAATCATGCACTTTCTGACGCTTTTCTTCTTCGATATCTATCCGTATATCGCCGGAGCGATCTTCCTGATCGGTAGTTGGCTGCGTTACGACTACGGGCAATACACCTGGCGTGCTGGCTCCAGCCAGATGCTGGATAAAAAGGGCATGCGGCTGGCCTCTAATCTGTTCCATATCGGCATTCTGGGCATTTTTGCCGGGCACTTCCTCGGTATGCTGACGCCGCACTGGATGTATGAATCTTTCCTGCCGATCGCCGTGAAACAGAAAATGGCGATGTTTGCCGGTGGGGCCTGTGGCGTGATGATGTTGGTGGGCGGTGTGCTGTTATTAAAGCGCCGTTTGACCAACCCACGTATCCGCGCCACCAGTAGCGTGGGGGATATCCTGATCCTGACGTTGCTGGTCGTGCAGGTGTGCCTGGGGCTGTTGACCATTCCGTTCTCTGCTCAACACATGGACGGTAGCGAGATGCTGAAGTTGGTCGCCTGGGCGCAAGCGGTGGTGACCTTCCATGGCGGTGCAGCTCAACATTTGGAAGGGGTTGCACTGATATTCAAGATCCATATCGTGCTCGGCATGACCCTGTTCCTGATATTCCCGTTCTGCCGTCTGGTGCATATCTGGAGCGTGCCGGTGGAATATCTGACTCGCCGCTACCAGTTGGTACGTAACCGCCGTTAATTCCCCACGTTATCCAGCGGCAAGGTCTTTGGACGTTGCCGCTATTCTATTTCCCTCGTATTGCTGCTTAACCAACACCCTTTTATCGTTGACTCAGTCTTTGATTCTGGCCTGCCTTAGCCTCCCCGAACCAGGTCAAACAGCTTATTCTTATAGATCTCTTTTCGGCGTTGATCTAGGCTGTGCCATTAGGTTAACGGCATGGTTTACCAGGTTAGTTAAGCGAACGGAATCAATCAGTAAAATTTCCTGTTAGGATTTTCATTATGCTGATGTTAAATAAGGGCTAGATCAAAAGAGCGTAAATGGTTTGATTAATTACGCTGGATGCTAAGCCAAACGAGTTAGGGATAAGCAGACTGAACACCTATGACCATTGATAACCTGTCCCACCCCGTCCTGCCGCTGAAAATCATCGCGACCGGTGCGGCGTTGCCTCCCGGCTGCATCGAATCTTCGGCGTTGGATCGGCAATTGAACAAACCCGTCGGCTATGTAGAAAAACGCTCGGGGATTATTCATCGCTTTCATGCCAGCAATCAGGCCAGCCAGGCCGAACTGGCCGTCGCCGCATTGGATGATGCGCTGGCTCGCCATGCTATCCCGCGTGACTCCATCGATCTGTTGATCTCGGCCTCGGCTATTTCCGTACAGGCATTACCCTTTAGTGCCGCGCATATTCTTAAAATCGCTGGCTTACCCTCAGGTACCGCAGGTTTTGATATCAATACCAGCTGCGTCAGCTTTATTAGCGCATTGCAGGTGGCGGCTGGGCTTCTCAACACAGGCGTTTACCGGCGAATTGCCATTGTCTCCGCCGATATCGCCTCGCGCGGTATCGACTGGGAAGATGAAGAGTCCTCACTGATTTTTGGCGATGGTGCCGCCTGTGCCATTGTGGAACGCGGCGATGGGCGCAGCGGAATTTTGTCCTACCTGATGGAAACCTATCCGGAAGGCAGCGATCTGTGTGAAATCCGCGCCGGTGGCACACGCCGTAACCCGCGCGCCGGGATGAACGACAGCGATTTTCTGTTCCATATGAAGGGCAAGCAACTGTTCCGCCAGGCTTCTGCGCTGATAGAAGGCTACCTTGAGCGCTTGCTGAGCGCCGCAGGGCTCACCTTGCCACAAATTGCCACCGTGGTCCCGCACCAGGCCAGCCATCTCTCGCTGGAGCATATGCGCAAAAGGCTGCATGTAGCGCCAGAGGCGTTGGTGGATATCTATCGTTACCGGGGCAACCAGGTGGCGGCGTCAATTCCTTCCGCGCTGCACGAGGCGGCGATCACCGACAGGCTGAAGGCCAATCAGCCGGTAATGTTGATCGGTACCGCTGCCGGGCTGACCCTGGGCGGCATGGTTCTGCTGCCATGAAAGTCTTGGTAACCGGGGCGACCAGTGGGTTAGGGCGCAATGCGGCCGAGTGGTTGTTGGCTGCCGGGCATCAGGTGCATGCTACCGGACGTGATGAGGCCGTTGGCCGTGAGTTGGTGGTACTGGGGGCAAAGTTTACTCCGTTGGATCTGACCCGCGCCGGGATGGAACAGTGCGAACAGCTGATGAGGGGTTATGACATCGTCTGGCATTGTGCCGCCAAATCTTCCCCATGGGGCGATCGCAAAGCGTTTTTCCAGGCCAACACCTACGTCACGGAAAAGCTCGCCAAAGCCGCCGGGCGCTGCGGGGTGAAACGCTTTATCCATATCTCGACGCCGGCGATCTATTTTGATTTCAGGCATCATCACAACATTACCGAAGGTGAACCGGCCCGGCGGTTTGCCAATCATTATGCTGCCAGCAAGTATGCTGCCGAACAGAGCATTAACGCGCTGCTGCATCGCTATCCGCAAACCACCTATCTGATCCTGCGTCCGCGTGGCCTGTTTGGCCCGCATGACCGAGTGATCGTACCCAGGATCCTGGCCCAGATGCAGCGTGATAAAGGTGCTCTGCGTCTGCCCGGTGGCGGTAAAGCCTATCTGGATCTGACCTTTGTGCTCAACGTAGTGCATGCGATGGATCTGGCCAGCAACCGGGCGAACTTGCCTTCCGGCGGCATTTATAACATCACCAACCAACAGCCGCAGCGGCTGGAGGATATGCTGCACCAACTGCTGGCCCAACAACTAGGCTGGCAATATAGGGTGCAGGCATTGCCTTACCGGCTGTTGTGGGCGGTGGCAGGGGGGATGGAATTGATAGCCCATTTCACCGGCAAAGAGCCGATGCTGACGCGCTACAGCGCGGCGGCCGCCTATTTTGATATGACGCTGGATAACAGCCGCGCGATTGAAGAACTGGGCTACCGGCCTCGTTATAGCCTGGAGCAGGGGATAGAGCTGACCGGGCAATGGATGAAACAGCAGGGGATGGCGGCGCATGGCTAATATCACCACCTTCGAAATCGGCTATTGCACCCACCTTGGCTGCATGGCGCTGCGTGGCTCGCCGATGCGTAGCTGCAAATTCCCCTCCCGTGCCTACCTGTTGGAGGTGGGCGAGCGTCGCTGGCTATGGGATACCGGTTATGCCAGCTATTTCCAACAGTACACCGCCAGCGGTATTTTCCGGTTGTATAGCCAGATTACCCCGGTTTATTTCAGCCCACAGCAGGCGCTGCTTGAGCAGTTGCGTAGCCGGGGGGTAGGCGTGGGTGATATTGAGGCGGTAATTATTTCCCATTTTCATGCTGACCATATCGCTGGCCTGCGTGATTTCAGCCGTCTCAACATGATTTGTTCTGGTGAGGGCTGGCAGCAAACTCGTGAGCTGCGCGGCTTTGCCGCCCTGAAGCGGGCGTTTATACCGGGGTTGATCCCCGAGGAGTTTGAATCCGCATTGCAGTTTGTGGAGTCATTCCCGCTACAGAGTCTGCCAGCCGAACTGGCACCGTTCCAGCAGGGGTATGCACTACCAGGCAGCGAAGGGCAAATCCTCATTGTGCCTCTGCCGGGCCATGCTGCGGGCCATCTTGGTGCCTTTGTCCAAACCGATGCGGGCTGGACGCTGCTGGCAAGCGATGCCGCCTGGTCGCCGCTGAACTACCAGCAACTGCGTGGTCCTTCACGGCTGGCGAACCTGATCATGGATAATCCGCGTAGCTACTACCAAACCCTTGAAGCGCTCAACCAACTGCATCACGGCGGCGCGGCAGAGATCCTGTTGTGCCATGAGGGGGATTTATGATCCCGCTGATGACGCTGTGGCACTACCTGCGAGCGCGCAAATTGCATTTCACCGAACGGGCAGAACTGGAGGCTTACCAGGCGCGTCAGTTAAAACGCTTTGCCCGCCGGGTATTGGCGCATAGCCCCTATTTCCGGCCATACTGTCTGTTACCCGTGAGCGAATGGCCAGAAATGGACAAAGCGATCATGATGACGCATTTTGATCGGATGAATACCGCTGGGCTGCAACTGGAGGCGCTGTTGGCCTGTGCCCGGCGCAGCGAAACCGATCGCGACTTCACCCCAAAAGTGGGCAAATACAGCGTAGGTTTATCGACCGGCACCTCCGGGCGACGCGGCGTGTTTGTGGTCAGCCCGCAGGAACAGCAGATCTGGGCTGGCGGCATGCTGGCCAAAATGTTGCCGCAAGGGGTGTTTGCCGGTGAGCGGGTCGCGCTGTTTCTACGTGCGGATAACAATCTGTATCACAGCGTCAACAACCGCTGGTTGAGCCTGACGTTTTACGATCTGTTTGCTCCCTTTGCCGAGCACTTACCGCAGATTGAGCGGGAGCAACCCACCATCGTGGTCGCACCTGCGCAGGTATTGTGCGCGTTGGCTAACGCGGTCGAGCGGGGTGAACTGCAATTGCGAGTGAAGAAAGTGATCTCAGTGGCTGAGGTGCTGGAGCCGCAGGATCGCCAATTGCTAAAGCGGGTATTTGCCGACGTAGGCGAAGTCTATCAGGCCACCGAAGGTTTTCTGGCTGCTACCTGTAGCCACGGCACCTTGCATCTGAACGAAGAGTTTATTCACGTGGAGCCACAGTGGATCGATGAGCAGCGCTTTACCCCGCTGATCACCGATTTTACGCGCCGTACGCAGCCGATCGTGCGTTATCGGCTGGATGATATTCTGGTGCGGCGTGCGGAGCCTTGCCCATGCGGCCAGGCCAGCATGGCGTTGGTTCGGATTGAAGGGCGCTGTGACGATCAACTCTTGCTGCCAGGATCGCAGGGCACAGCGCAGCGAGTCTTTGCCGATCTATGCCGCCGTGTGATTGCCAACGCGTTGCCCGCCGTGGCGGATTATCGCCTAACCCAGTTGTCTAGCCAGCGGCTGCATCTGATGGCCGACTGTAGCCCTGCCGAGCTGGAACATTGTCAGCAGCACCTGATGGCGCTGTTTACCCAGCAAGGTATCGCGGTGCAGCAACTGGAGTGGCAACTGACCGCACAGAGCATCATGCCGCAGTTCGATGCCAAACGCCGTCGCATCGTGCGTTTGCCGGAGGCATCATGAAAGAGGTGATCTATCGCCTATGGCAAATGCTGCTGGGCTGGGGCTTTGTTGGCCTGATTTATAACAGCACTGACCGATGGCAAGGAGCGGGTTATCAGCTGACGCCGAGTTGGCTGGATCGCGCCATCCCGTTCAGCCCGCACGCCATTTGGCTGTATCTGTCTTTTTTCCTGATCGTTCCGCTATGCTATCTTTTGTGCCCGCTGAGCCGGATCAAATGGCTTAGAAGCTCGATGCAGCTTGCCGCTATTGTTGCGGGGGCCATCTATCTGCTGTGGCCGACGACGATGGACTACCCGGTCGATCAGGGGGGTTCACTCAGCTCCACCATGCTGGCGGCATTGATCGGGATTGATTCAAAACAAAACTGTTTACCCTCGTTGCATATAGCCTTGACGGCCCTGGCCGTGTGGGCCGTGGCGGACAGTCGGAAAAAATGGCGCAGCGTGCTGTTGTCGCTTTGGGGATTGGCGATTGCCTTCTCTATCCTGCAACTGCGCCGACACCTGCTGGTGGATTTGCTCAGTGGAGCGGTGTTGGCCATGGCCGTCGGCTATGCCTGCCAACATGTTCGATGGATTGTCAGTGATTTTCGTCAGGGAGAACGACCATGACCGATCTGGTAATACCGATAGTCTTTATGCTGTGCGTGGTGCTGGGCGAAGCCCTGTGGCTGCAAAAGCGCAACCGGGGCAGCGTTGATTGGCACGATGTGATCTTCAACCTCAACTCCGGGCATATCATGCTGTGGCTGTTCCGGGGGCTGGAGATCTTCTGCTATGGCTATGTGGCGACCCATTTCAGCCTGGGCCTGGTCGATAGCTGGCCGGTTGCGCTGGTGTGGCTGTTTGCCCTGCTGGCGTGGGACTTTGGTTTTTACTGGTTACACCGTCTGCATCACCGTTTCCGTTTACTGTGGGCGGTGCATGTGGTGCATCACCAGGGCGAGCATTTCAACCTTTCGTTGGGCGTGCGTAACTCGTGGTATTCGTCATTAACGTCGATCCCGTTCTTTATGCTGCTGGCGTTGGCCGGTGTGCCGCTTTCGGTGTTTATCACCGTTTCGATCCTGCACTACGGCATTCAGCTGTTTAACCATAACGCGCTGACCCCAAAACTGGGCTGGCTGGAAAAAATCTTTGTTACCCCGGCGCACCATCGGGTGCATCACGTCAACGATCTGGCCTATTCCAACCGTAATTTTGGCGGTAGCTTTATCTTCTGGGACAAGCTGTTTGGCACCTTTGGCCCGTCGCTGCCAACCGAGCCTTTCGCCTATGGCGTACGCGGGGAGAAATCTTCGGTTAATCCGTTCTGGGCCAGCAATCAGCCGTTTTTGCGCTACTTCAAGCTGCCTTACAAACTTTCGGCCAATAGCGCCCGTTTCCGCAGCTCCGCGTGGTGTATGGTGAGTGGTGCGTTGCTGCTGTTCGCCCTGGTGCTGGGCTATGTGTATCGCTTTGGATATGGCTACAACGGCCTGACCGGCGAGCAGGCGGCACTGTTTATGCTGTTGGCGGTAGG
Organism: Serratia sp. J2; assembly: GCF_046269175.1. Lineage (NCBI taxonomy): Bacteria > Pseudomonadati > Pseudomonadota > Gammaproteobacteria > Enterobacterales > Yersiniaceae > Serratia > Serratia sp. J2. Next base: position 22,668 of record NZ_JBKABN010000015.1, on the reverse strand, counting down.
CGCGGTAGCGTTGGGGGGGATTGCCGAAGGCCGTAGCTGGGGCGTAAAGACCTGGTTACTGGTGGCGTTGGCCGCTCCACTGTTGTTGCTGTTGGCGCTGGGGTGGCACCAACCTTACTGGTGGCTGATGACTTGCGGCATTGCGGTGCATGGCTGCGCTGTCGCCGCTGGCTGGGGACGCCAGAAGGAAGCGGTCCATGGCTGACTCTCTGCCGCCACTCTCTTTCCCTGCGGATGGGGAACAGGCGTTTCATCGTGAACTGAAACGTCGGGCCCATGCTTATCTGAGCGGCCGTGACGATCACCGCTTTGCCGATGTGGCCCGTTGGATCAAGGCTATCGTCCTGCTGTTGTTGTGCGTGGGTTTCTACCTGCTCAGCCTGATGCAACAGCAGGGGCTGGCGTTTATGCTGTGTTACTTTGCCTTTGTCATGATGGGCATGTTGCTGAACGTTAACGTCAATCATGACGCTTCGCATAACGCGTTCGCCCGCACTCCTTGGGTGAATCGCCTGGCGGGGCGTCTGGTGACGATCCCGCTGGGGGTCGATCCGGACTATTGGCGGACACGGCACGTCAGCTATCACCATGTGTATGCCAATGTCGAACATTACGATCTGGACACCGAAGAGAACGGCTTTTTCCGCCAGACGCCGTTCCAGCAATGGCGGGCGCACATGCGCTATCAGCACCTTTACTGGCCGCTGATTGCTGCCTTGTCGCTGCCCTATATTGCGCTGGTGTTTGATTGGTCAGACCGGTTGGGCAAAACCCCGTTGGCCACCGAGGGTGTACTGGCCGGGCGCAAGGGCTGGGCGGTGTTTATTGCCAGCAAACTGTGCCACATAGTGGTGGTGCTGGTGATCCCGTTAGTGGTTTGCCAGCAACACGGTATCGGCTGGCAAACGGTGCTGATCGCTTATCTGTTGAGCCAGATGCTGGCCTCGCTGCTGGTGGTGTTCTTACTGTTGGGTACCCACTGGGCGCAGGCCGAGTTTTACGCGGTGCCAGAGGGGGGGCAAATGCCGCAGGGCTGGTATCGGCATAACTTTGCCACCGCCTGCGACTGGGAAACCTCGCCAAAGTGGTTGCACCATCTGACAGGTGGGCTGAATTATCATCTCACCCATCATCTGTTCCCCGGCTGGAATCACCGCCATTATCCCGCGCTGGCCGCCATCCTGGCTGAACTCGCGCCACGCTATGCCATGGATTATCGCTGCATCGGCTATCGCGAACTGTTGCAACAGCAGCAACGCTTCCTACGTACGATGGGGCAACAGCCACGATGAAAATGCCAGACACCACGCCGTTGCGGCCCTTGGCGTTCCAACGTGAGAACCGCGACATTCATCTGGCGCTGATGCGTGGCAGCCAGGCCTATCTGGCGGAGCGGGGCGACCACCGCTTTGCCGACCGCGGGATGTTCGCCAAAGTGTTGCTGCTGATCCTGGTGTGCGCGGGCTTTTATGCACTCAGTTTGCAACAGCAAAATGCCTGGGCCTATTTCGGCTGCTACGTCGGCTTTATTTTCTCTGCCATGATGTTGACGGTGAACGTGGTGCACGACGCCTCACACAATGCCTTTTTCAAACAGGCACGGCTGAACCACTGGCTTAATTTTATTGTGAGCATCCCGTTGGGGCTGGATGCAGACTGTTGGCGGGTGCGTCACGTTATCTTCCACCATGCCTACAACAATATCGAAGGTTACGATCCGGATATCGAGCCGAACGGCGTGCTGCGGCAAACGCCGTTCCAGCAGCGCAAAACCTTTATGCGTTTGCAGCAATACTACTGGCCGATAGTGGCGGCACTGACTTTCCCGTATTACATCTGGCTGTTTGACTGGTTGGATCGGGCTGGCAAAACGCGCATGACGCCCAAGATGATGTTGCAGGGGAGCAAAGGCTGGGGCGTTTTCTTGCTGAGCAAGCTGGCGCACTTCACGTTGGCGTTGGCAATCCCGCTATGGCTGATGCCGCCTGAGGTCAGTGCCACGGCGATCTGGCTAACTTACCTGCTGAGCCAGATGCTGTCGTCGTTGGTGTTTGTGATGTTGATTGTCGGTACCCATTGGGCCAAAGCCAATTTTTATCAGGTTCCCGAGCAGGGCAAGATGGTGCATGGCTGGTATCAACATCTGTTTTCCACCACCTTCGACTGGCAGGCCACGCCACGCTGGGTTGGTTACTGGCTGGGCGGCGCCAACCTGCACCTGACCCACCATCTGTTCCCGCATTGGAGCCATCGGCATTACCCGGCTCTGGCGAAGATTATTGCCGAAGTCGCTGCCCAGCACGGGCTGGATTATCAGTGCCTGGATCTGAAAACGCTGTTGCAGATGCAACAGCGTTTTTTGGGGATGATGGGGAAACCGTAAAGTTATTCCGGCTTCATCCCGGCGGCGGTCATCAGCAGGCGGAATAGCGAAGCGACCAAAAATAGCCCCAGAACGCTGGCACTCCAGATAATCACCAACCAGCCGACGCGTTTCCACCAGGGAATAGTGGCGGTGTTCTCATTCATCGTCTTATTCATCAATGATACCCATCCTCATGGCTCACCTTGCCTCGGAACACGTAGTAGCTCCAGAAGGTGTAGACCAAAATAATCGGAATAATAAACAGTGCGCCCACCAGCATGAAGCCCAGGCTTTGTAGCGGTGCAGCGGCTTGCCACAGGGTGATAGTCGGCGGGATCAGCAGCGGCCAGATGCTGATCCCCAGGCCGCTTAGCCCCAGAAATACCAGCAACAGCGTCAGCAGGAACGGCGAATAGTGGGCATCGTGGCGTACGCCGTGCCAGATCCCCCAGGCGCTGAGCAGCACCAGCAGCGGCACCGGCAGCAGCCAGAACAGGTTCGGCAGGCTGAACCAGCGGGTCGCAATTTCAGGGTGAGCGATTGGCGTCCAGACGCTGACGGCCAGCAGGATTAGCAGCAGGCTAACCAACAGCGGTGTGGTCAGACGATGCATCCGGGCCTGCAGGTTTCCCGCTGTTTTCATGACCAACCAGGTGCAGCCGAGTAACGCATAGGTCACTACCAGGCCCAAACCGCAGAACAGGGCGAACGGAGTGAACCAGTCGAAGGGGCCGCCAACATAGGCGCGGCCTTCCACCGGGAAGCCGTCGATAATCGCCCCGACGACCACGCCCTGGCAGAAGGTGGCCAGGATTGAGCCGCCGATAAACGCCTTGTCCCAAATATGGCGTTTCTCCGGTTTGGCCTTGAAGCGGAACTCAAAGGCCACGCCGCGGAAGATCAGGCCAAACAGCATTAGTGTGAGGGGAATGGCCAACGCATCCAGGATCACCGCATACGCCAGTGGGAAAGCCCCAAACAGGGCGGCCCCGCCAAGCACCAGCCAGGTTTCGTTGCCGTCCCATACCGGTGCCACGGTATTCATCATTACGTCGCGATCGTGGCTGTCTTTCACCCACGGGAACAGAATGCCGATGCCCAGATCAAAGCCGTCCATGACCACGTACATCATGGTGCTGAACACGATGATCACAAACCAAATCAGCGGAAGATCGATACCCATGTTCAGCTCCTGTCGTCCAAAGTTTCGTGTACCGCTGAGAGCGGGCGTGCCGGTGTGCCGTGGCCGCTTGGCTCGTCACCTTCATGGGCCTGCGGGCCTTTGCGGATCAGGCGCATCATGTAGGAATAACCGACGCCAAACACTGAGCAGTAGACGGCGATAAAGGCCAGCAGGCTCACACTCATATGGATGTCGCCATGGGCAGAGACGGCATCGGCGGTGCGTTGCAGCCCGTAGACGACCCACGGCTGGCGGCCAATCTCGGTGGTGAACCACCCCGCCAGCAAGGCAATCAGCCCTGAAGGCCCCATCCACAGAATGAAGTACAGGAAGGGTTTGGACTGATAGAGTCCGCCGCGCCAGCGTAGCCACAGGCTCCACACGCCAGCCAGGATCATCAGCATGCCCAGCGCCACCATGATGCGGAACGACCAGAACACCACGGTGGAATTCGGGCGATCTTCCGGTGCGAAGGATTTCAACGCCGGAACCTGCTCGGTGAGGCTGTGGGTAAGGATCAGGCTGCCTAGATAAGGAATTTCCACCTTGAAACGGGTTTCTTCACGCTCCATATCCGGCCATCCGAACAGGATCAACGGCGTGGCCTCTCCTGGCGGGTTCTCCCAGTGGCCTTCGATGGCGGCGATTTTGGCCGGTTGATATTTCAGCGTATTGAGACCGTGTGCGTCGCCGATCACCGCCTGAATAGGGGCGACGATCAGTGCCATCCACATGGCCATCGACAGCATCTTGCGCATGGCTGGCGTATCACGGCCACGCAGCAGGTGCCAGGCCGCTGAGGCACCGATAAAGAAGGCCGACGACAGGAATGCCGCAGTGGTCATATGCAGCAGGCGGTAAGGGAAGGACGGGTTGAAGATCACTTTGAACCAGTCAACCGGTACGACGACTCCATTGATGATCTCGTGCCCCTGCGGGGTCTGCATCCAGCTGTTGGAAGCCAGGATCCAGAAGGTAGAGATCAGCGTGCCGAGTGCTACCATACAGGTAGCGAAGAAGTGCAGGCCGGGGCCAACACGATTCCAGCCAAACAGCATCACGCCCAGGAATCCGGCTTCGAGGAAGAAGGCGGTCAGTACTTCATAAGTCAGCAATGGGCCGGTGATACTGCCGGCAAATTCGGAGAAAAAGCTCCAGTTGGTGCCGAACTGATAGGCCATCACCAGGCCGGAAACCACGCCCATGCCAAAGTTGACGGCGAAGATTTTGGACCAGAAGTGGTACAGGTCTCGGTAAGCCTGATTGCCGGTTTTCAGCCATAGGCCTTCGAGCACCGCCAGATAGCTGGCCATACCGATGGTGATCGCCGGGAAGATAATATGGAAGGAAACGGTGAAGGCGAACTGGATCCGTGCCAGCTCCAATGCATCAAGTCCGAACATGGAGCCTCCTTGATTTGTTCATAATCGGCCTCTTAGGAAAGCGAAAGCTTGCTTATTAAAACTTGCGCTAAGTAGAGCATGGAGTAGAGTAACGATAACAGTGACAGTTATTTTACTTTTTCCTATAACAGTTGGAATTGTATGACCAGATATGAACAGCTTGCCCAGCAGATCCGCGAACAGATCCAGAACCGGGTATGGCGTGCCGGGGACAAACTGCCCTCGCTGCGGGAAAGTGGTAAACGTGCCGGGCTGAGCCTGATGACGGTGGTGCAGTCATACCAGCTACTGGAAAGCCAGGGCTGGATCGTAGCGCGGCCTCAGTCTGGTTACTATGTGGCGGCCCGTTCACAGGCGTTACCGCAGCCCATCCGGGGTGAAAAACTGCTGGTGAGCGAACAGGTGGATATCAACGCCTTTATCTTTGACGTGCTGCAAGCCTGTAAGGATCCAGAAATTGTGCCCTTCGGCTCGGCTTTCCCGGATGCCACCCTGTTTATGCAACCCAAGTTGGCCAGGGCGCTGAGCAGCGTCGCCCGGAAATTCACGCCTCACAGTTCGCTTGCTAATTTGCCACCCGGCAACGAGGCATTGCGTCGCCATATTGCCCAACGCTATGCGCTGAATGGGATGCAGGTCTCCCCAGATGAGATTGTGATCACCGCCGGGGCGATGGAGTCGTTAAGCCTCAGCCTGCAAGCGGTGACGCAGCCGGGGGACACGGTGGCGATTGAATCCCCGGCATTTTACGGTGCGTTGCAGGCGCTGGAACGCCTGAAGCTGAAAGCGGTGGCAATCGCTACCCACCCGCAGCATGGGATCGATCTGGATTCGTTACAGCAGGCGATTGAGCAGTATCCGATCAAGGCCTGCTGGTTGATGACTCATTTCCAGAACCCGCAAGGGTCGAGCATGTCGGACGAGAATAAAAAACGGCTGGTGACGATGCTGCGCGAACATCAGATCTCGTTGCTGGAAGATGATGTGTACGGCGAGCTTTATTTCAGCGCCGAGCGGCCCTTGCCTGCCAAGGCGTTGGATCAGGGCGGACAGATTTTGCACTGTTCGTCGTTCTCAAAATGTCTGGCTCCGGGGTTCCGTGTGGGCTGGGTGGCGGCAGGGCGATATGCGCCGCAGATCCAGCGCTTGCAACTTATGAGCACTGTTTCAACCAGCGTGCCGACCCAGATGGCGATCGCCGATTATCTGCTGCATGGCGGCTATGATACCCATCTGCGTCGCCTGCGGCGTTTATTGGCCCAGCGCCAAAGCGCCATGCATCAGGCGATCGCCCATCACTTCCCGCCAACGGTGAAGGTCAGCCAGCCGGACGGAGGCTATTTCCTGTGGCTGGAGCTGGAAGCGACACAGTCTTCCATGGAGCTTTACCAGCGTGCGCTGGCAGAGGGCATCAGTATTGCGCCGGGGCGAATGTTCACTACCGGCGATCGTTTCAACCACTGTTTTCGCCTGAACGCCTCTTTCGAGTGGAGCGACAGGCTTGAAACCGCCATCAAGACCTTGGCCAGGCTGATCCGTAACCTGGGCTAGGCCAGATAATGCTTCAATGCGCGTCCGGCCTGATGAATAGCCGAATGGACCGCCGGAACCTGGGCGAGCGGGTTTAACAGGCCGTAATCGTGGATCAGCCCATTGTAGCGGGTGGCGGTCACCTCGACGCCAGCCGCGTTCAGCAGGCGGGCGTAGGCTTCCCCCTCATCCCGCAGTACGTCCAGCTCGGCGGTTTGGATCAGCGCAGGTGGCAGCCCTTGCAGCTGTTCCAGGCTCGCATTGAGCGGTGAGGCGTAGATCTCCTTACGCTGGGCCTTGTCGGTGGTGTAGTTGTCCCAAAACCACTTCATCATATTGCGCGTCAGGAAATGGCCTTCGGCAAACTGATGATAGGAATCGCGATCAAAACTGGCGTGGGTGACCGGCCACAGCAGGATTTGGCAGCGCAGTGCCGGTGTGCCTCGCGCTTTAGCCATCAGGCTCACCACCGTCGCCATGTTACCGCCAACGCTATTGCCCACTACCGCCAGTCGGCTGCCATCGACGTTGATTTTCTCTCCGTATTCCGCCACCCATTCCGTGGCCGCGTAGGCTTGCTCGATGGCGGTGGGATAGTGGGCTTCTGGTGACGGTGTGTAATTGACAAATACCGCTACCGCTCCTGAGCTGTAAACCAGATCGCGCACCAATCGTTCGTGGGTCGGGAAGTCGCCCAATACCCAACCTCCGCCGTGGAAAAACATAAATACCGGCAATTTACCTTTCACTCGTGGCGGGCGCACGATGTGCAGCAGGATGTCCTGACCGGCCACGTGAATGGTTTTTTCTTCAATTTCGACCTCACGCTGTACCACCTCCACGCTGCGTTGTGCGCCTTCCAACACCTTACGTGCCTCTTTCGGCTTCATCTGTTCCATCGGTTTGCCGCCGCTGGCATTTAACTGCGCCAGAAAGGCGGCTACGTCTTTAACCGCTGCGGGCTGGGTGGCATCAAAGGTTTTTTTGCTCATGTTGGGATCCTAAGGTTGAGGAGGAACATTGAGTAGGGGATAGCTTAACAGTGTAGTCAAAGACTGGGGGTTAACCCGTAGGGAGACCGATCATTAGACCATAACAAGTTTCAGATCCACTCGAACGGTCCCCTCCCCAAGGACGAATACCCAGATAAACCGTGGCACGGACTGTCTCTCTCCCTCCCTGTGGGAGAGGATTAGGGTGAGGGGGCGCGTTGCTGCGCTAAATGAGGGCGCATTGCACGATTGCGGTGCAAAAGGGCGGCGATCCCGCCATCTGGCGTAATTATTTTTGCGAGCAGGATCAGAAAAGTGGAAGAATTTTGCGATTGAATAGGATTTCTCCGGTGCTGATGATTTTAGGCCCTATTTTTGCCTTTAATCATTACAAATGCATAATTATTGAATATTTATGCAATATAACTCCTTGTTTTAACGAAAAAAATTAGTAAATCCGTCAAAAAGCCCGTTCTGGCACGATAGCTGCTCTACACTATTTATCAAATGGGCTGTATTTTAACTACTCATTAACATTTATTCCCCGCTCCGGGGCGCTAAATGCGGCATTAATAGTGAATAACCGATTTTATGTAACAGGTTTGTATCTGAATAGGCGGCGGTGAGCAGCATTATCGTCGGCCGGAAAAGACACCGAATAATAGGGTTAATTTGCTTTTTCGCCGGTCTTGCGCCGCCAGAGCGGTCCTTACCGCCAAAATTCAGCCTTTGCTGACGTTATGAGGTCATTATGGAACAGCCAATCGCAGTTACCCGCCAGTCTTTCGACGACTGGATGATCCCGGTTTATGCCCCTGCGGATTTTATTTTGGTGCGGGGAGAAGGCTCACAGGTTTGGGATCAGCAGGGGAAATCCTATATTGATTTCGCCGGAGGCATTGCCGTCAATGCTCTGGGCCACGCCCATCCGCAGGTGTTAGCGGCGCTGGTCGAACAGGCAGGCAAGCTTTGGCATCTGGGCAACGGTTATACCAACGAGCCGGTGTTGCGCCTGGCCAAACAGCTGATTGATGCCACCTTTGCCGACAAAGTATTTTTCTGCAACTCCGGCGCAGAAGCTAACGAAGCCGCGCTGAAGCTGGCGCGCAAATATGCCCTGGATAGTGGCAACAGAGAAAAGAATCAGATCGTCGCGTTCAATAACGCGTTTCATGGGCGCACCCTGTTTACCGTGTCTGCCGGGGGCCAACCAAAATATTCACAGGATTTTGCGCCACTGCCTGGCGGTATTACCCACACGCCGTTTAACGATCTGGCGGCGGCTGCGCAAGTGATTAATGACCGTACCTGCGCGGTGATCGTTGAGCCGATTCAGGGTGAGGGCGGTGTGGTACCGGCACAAGCGCAATTCCTGCAAGGGTTGCGTGAACTTTGCGATCGCCACGGCGCACTGCTGATCTTTGATGAGGTGCAAACCGGCGTGGGCCGAACGGGTTCGCTGTATGCCTACATGAATTACGGGATAGTGCCGGACGTGTTGACCACCGCCAAGGCTTTGGGCGGCGGTTTCCCAATCGGCGCGATGATCACTACCGACAAACTGGCGAAAACACTGGGCGTTGGTACTCATGGCACCACCTACGGCGGTAACCCGCTGGCGGCGGCAGTGGCTGGTGTGGTGTTCTCGCTGATTAACACGCCGGAGGTGCTCGATGGGGTGAAGCAGCGTCTCGAGTGGTTTATCGCCGGGCTGACGCAAATCAACCTACAGTATCCGATCTTTAGCGAAATCCGCGGGGCGGGTCTGTTAATTGGTTGTGCTCTGAACCCGGAATATGCCGGTAGAGCCAAGCAGATCACCCAACTGGCTAACGAGGAGGGGGTGATAGCCCTGATCGCAGGCCCGGACGTGGTGCGCTTTACGCCTTCGTTGATCATCCCTGAACAGGATGTGAAAGAGGGGCTGGCGCGATTCGCGCGTGCTGTGGCGCGGATTTGCAGCTAATCAAGGCGGCTGCGCCCGGTGCGCAGCCGATGACTTCCGAGGTTCGCATTATGATGATTATCCGCCCCATAGAGCGCCGTGACCTGGCTGACCTGCTGACGCTCGCCGGTAAATCCGGTATTGGCCTCACCTCTTTGCCGCAGAATGAAGAGACGCTGTCGGCACGTATTGAGCGGGCGTTAAAAACCTGGCAAGGCGAACTTCCCCAAAGCGATCGCTGCTATCTGTTTGTGATGGAGGATACCGAACGGCAACAGGTCGTTGGCGTCAGCGCGATCGAAGTCGCGGTTGGGCTGACTGAACCCTGGTACAGCTTCCGCGTGGGTACCCAGGTGCATGCCTCAAAGCAGCTTAATGTCTATAAATCGGTGCCAACGCTGTTTTTAAGCAACGATCATACCGGCCATTCGGAACTCTGTACGCTGTTCCTCGATCCGGACTACCGCCATGGCGAGAATGGCAAACTGCTGTCAAAGGTCCGCTTCCTGTTTATGGCCGCATTCCGCAACCAATTCTCCCGCAAAGTGATCGCGGAGATGCGCGGTTATTCCGATGAAAATGGCCGTTCCCCCTTCTGGGAAAGCGTTGGCCGCCACTTCTTTTCTATCGAGTTCGCCAAGGCGGACTATCTCAGCGGCACCGGGCAAAAGGCGTTTATCGCCGAACTGATGCCGAAACACCCGCTGTACGTCGACTTTCTGGCCGAAGATGCGCAGAAGGTGATCGGCGAAGTTCACCCGCAAACCGCACCAGCGCGCAAGCTGCTGGAAGCCGAAGGGCTGCGCTACCAGGGCTACGTCGATATCTTTGACGGAGGCCCGACGCTGGAAGCCGAGATCGACGAGATCCGCGCGGTCAAGCGCAGCAAACTGGTGAAGGTGGTGCTGGATGATGCGCAGGTATTCAGCGAGGCACCGGCCTACCTGGTGGCCAACGACAACTATCAGAATTATCGCGCCCTGTTGGTGCATGCCCAACTGCATGATGACCGCTTGCGTATCAACGCCGAGACGGCTGCGGCGCTGGGTGTCGAACAGGGGAGCCCGGTACGGGTCATCAAGCTTATTGCTCAGGAGAAAATGTAATGTCTCATCCTGCATTGTTAATTAATGGCGTCTGGCTGGCTGGCCGGGGCGCTGAATTCAGCAAAACCGATCCGTTGGATAACCTGCCGCTGTGGCAAGCCAATTCGGCCAATATTGACGACGTGACTGCGGCCTGCACAGCTGCACGCGAGGCTTTTCCTGCCTGGGCGCGCACGCCGTTTGCACAGCGCGAACAGTTGGTAAAACGCTTCGCGGCGTTGCTGGAAGAGCATAAACAACATCTGGCCGAGACCATCAGCCGTGAAACCAGTAAACCCCGCTGGGAAACCTTGACTGAAGTTCAGGCGATGATTGGCAAGGTGGGCATTTCATTACAGGCCTATCAGGCGCGTACCGGGGTAACGGAAACCGCGATGGCCGACGGTGCTTCGGTGCTACGCCATCGGCCGCATGGCGTGCTGGCGGTGTTTGGCCCGTATAACTTCCCTGGTCACTTACCGAATGGGCATATCGTTCCGGCGTTGCTGGCGGGCAACTGCGTAGTGTTCAAACCCAGCGAGTTAACGCCGTTGACGGCGGAGGTGACGCTACAGCTGTGGTTGCAGGCGGGTTTGCCGGATGGGGTGATCAATCTGGTGCAAGGTGGACGTGAAACCGGTGAGGCCTTGGCAAGCTGTACCGGTATTGATGGGCTGCTGTTTACTGGCAGTGCTGGCACCGGCTATCACCTGCATCGACAACTGGCCGGTCAGCCAGAAAAGATCCTGGCGTTGGAGATGGGGGGCAACAACGCGCTGATCGTCGAACAGGTAGAAGATTGTGACGCGGCGGTGAATCTGGCCATTCAATCGGCGTTTATTTCTGCCGGACAGCGCTGTACCTGTGCTCGCCGTATTTTGGTGAAAAACGGGCCGCAGGGCGATGCCTTTATTGCGCGTTTGGTTCAGGTGGCGTCTACGCTTCGCATTGGCCGTTGGGATGCTGAACCCCAGCCGTTTATGGGCGGGGTGATTTCCTCCGCTGCGGCAGAGAACATGCTGGCAGCTCAGCACCATCTGTTGGCATTGGGCGGCAAAGCTTTGTTGACTATGAAATCGCTGGAGAGCGGCAGCGCGTTATTAAGCCCCGGCATTATCGATGTGACCGGCGTGGCGGACGTGCCAGACGAAGAGTATTTTGGCCCGCTGACCACGATCATTCGTTACGACCATTTCGACCAGGCGCTGCGCATGGCTAATAACACGCGCTATGGCCTGTCCGTTGGGCTGGTGTCCCCGCAGCGGGAGCAGTTCGAACGGCTGTTGCTGGAGGCGCGAGCCGGTATTGTCAACTGGAACAAGCCGCTGACTGGGGCTTCAAGTGCGGCACCTTTCGGTGGTGTAGGGGCTTCCGGCAACCATCGTCCAAGTGCGTTCTATGCGGCAGATTACTGCGCTTGGCCGATGGCTTCGCTGGAAAGTGCCAGTCTGACGCTGCCAACCAGCCTGTCACCGGGCCTGATATTTAACTGATCTGCCCCAGGCATTACCGTTCGCAGTTTACAGGAGAGCAAAATGTCCGGATATGAAGTCAATTTTGATGGGTTGGTTGGCTTGACGCACCACTATGCCGGGCTGTCGTTTGGCAACGAGGCTTCGACGCAGCACCGTAACAGCGTGTCGAACCCCAAGCTGGCGGCAAAGCAGGGGTTGCTGAAAATGAAAGCGCTGGCAGATATGGGCTTCCAGCAGGGCGTGTTGCCACCGCAGGAACGGCCTCATCTCCCTACGCTACGTAAATTGGGCTTCAGCGGCAGCGACGAGAGCGTACTGGCCCAGGCGATGCGCACCTCACCGCGCCTGCTCTCGGCGCTCAGTTCGGCCTCATCCATGTGGACGGCCAATGCCGCGACGGTTTCGCCTTCGCCAGACAGTCAGGATGGCAAAGTGCATTTCACCGCCGCCAATCTGAATAACAAATTCCATCGCGCGATTGAGGCCGAAACCACCTCCAGCGTGCTGCGTGCCATCTTCAAAGATCAGCAATACTTTGCTCACCATGATGCCTTACCGCAGGTGGCACTCTTTGGGGATGAGGGCGCCGCCAACCATAACCGCCTTGGGGGCGACTATGCCAAACGCGGGGTGCAGGTCTTTGTATATGGCAAGCAGGAGTTTGGTGGGGAGAGTGCTCCCATGCGTTACCCGGCTCGTCAGACGCGCGAGGCCAGTGAGGCGATCGCCCGCCTGCATCAGTTGCACGAGCAACACACGGTATTTCTGCAACAAAATCCAGCGGTGATCGACCAGGGCGTTTTCCATAATGACGTGATCGCCGTCAGCAATCAGCAGGTGCTGTTCCATCATCAGCAGGCGTTCCTGCACCAGCAGCAGGGGCTGGATCAAATCCGCCGCAAGATGGCCTCGCTGGAGACGGAACTGGTGGCGATAGAAGTGCCAACCTCCCGTGTCAGCGTAGGGGATGCGGTGGCGACCTACCTGTTTAACAGCCAGATCCTGACCAAAGCCGATGGCAAGATGATGATCGTGGTGCCGGAAGAGTCCCGCCAGCATCCGGGCGTTTGGCATTATCTGTCGGAGATGGTGGCCAGCGGTGGGCCAATCGACGAGATAAAGGTGTTCGACCTGCGCGAAAGTATGCGCAACGGCGGTGGCCCGGCTTGCCTGCGTTTACGCGTGGCGCTGAACGGTGCCGAGTTGAGGGCGGTGAACCCACGGGTGATGATGAACGATACGCTTTTCGCCACCCTGAACGACTGGGTAGACCGCTATTACCGCGATCGTCTGGTACAGGAGGATCTGGCAGACCCGCAACTGCTGCATGAAGGGCGTGCGGCTCTGGATGCCCTGACTTCTATCCTTGGGCTGGGTAATGTTTACCCGTTCCAACAGTAACCGGAGGCAATAGTGAGCAATTTATTGGCCCTAACGTTGGCTGGAACTCCACCCGCCACCTCCCAGGGTGAAAATGCTGCACTGCGCTGGAAGTGGCTGGGGGAAGGGCTATTGGAGCTCATTCCGCTGCAAGGCTATCGGCAAGCCGTGGTGCTTTCTGCCGGTATTCACGGCAATGAAACGGCGCCGATCGAACTGCTTGATCGGCTAGTGAACGAGATCTTCGCAGGCGTGCGGCCATTGGTGGTGCGCTTGCTGGTGGTGTTGGGCAATCCACCTGCGATGCGAACCAATCAACGTTATCTGGCAAGCGATATGAATCGCATGTTTGGTGGCCGCCATCAGCAGTTTGAGCCCTCTGGTGAAACGGCGCGGGCGCAGCAGTTAGAACAAGCGGTCAGCAGTTTCTTTGCCGGGGAGCAGGCTACCCGCTTTCATTACGATTTACACACGGCGATCCGCGGATCGCTGTTGCCACGCTTTGGTATCCTGCCCTATCAACCGCAGAGTTACAGCCCCGAGATGTTGGCGTTACTAGACGCCGCCGAGTTGGATGCATTAGTGATACATCAAGCGCCCGGCGGCACGTTCAGCCACTTTTCCAGCGAGCATGCGCAGGCGGCCAGTTGTACCCTCGAATTGGGCAAGGCGCGTCCCTTTGGCAGCAACGACCTGCAGCAGTTTTCCGCTATCAATAAAGCGCTGCAGGCGCTGGTCTGCGGGCAATCTCTTCCTTTGCGGGGGGAGGCTCCGATTCGGGTGTTCCGCGTCGAGCGGTCGCTGATTAAACGCAGTGAATCGTTCAAACTCTATTTAAGCGATGATACTGCCAATTTTACCGCTCTGCCGCAGGGAACTTTATTGTATGAGCAGCCGGGGGAAAGCTATCGGGTGCAGCATGAAAAGGAGTGGGTGTTGTTTCCCAACCCCAAGGTGGCATTGGGGTTGCGTGCAGGCATGATGTTGACCGAAGTCCCGCGTAGTACCCTGTTTTAATCTCACCCGTTCATTACGCCACAGGTAAGTGACCTGTGGCGCCGTTTTTCCTTTCACACTTTAATAGCGTAATTTATTTAATCAGTTGATAGGGTATTTTGCCTGTTACGTGCCATTACTCACTATGATTGACCCCAATGAGTAAAAAACAGATTAAAGATAGAATTACTCGCGCCATTTCTACTAATCAGATTGGTATAAGTTAAAAGTGTGAAATAAGTAACGTTATTGCTTAGCATGCTAATTTTGTGGTTATTCCAAAATCGTAGGTAAATCACACAAAATGAAACGTGTTTGCACCATTTTGGTGCTTAATAGCGTAGGCGTTATGGCTTATGCATTAAATATCTTTTTAAATCATTATATTATATTAGTATTTTAGTGAAATATTTAGTTACAAATAAACATGCTTTATGTGCGCTATTTCATGAACTTTTTTATTTTAAGTTTTTATTCATGATGCTAATGTCACATGGCGCTTTATTCAGGGGCGTAGATAAAAAAACAAAATGATAAAAATCACAGCCCAAAGCATAAATTGGGCGTGACGGGCAGCTTTTAATAAAATCTAGGAAAATAAATGATGAAACGCAGTGTAGTAGCCCTGGCGGTTGTTCTTGCCACCGCCGCCTCGATGGCCAATGCGGCCGAAATCTACAACAAAGATGGCAATAAACTCGACCTGTACGGCCGTGTTAACGCCAAGCACTTGTTCAGTGATAACAAATCTGCCGATGGCGATGCGACCTATGTGCGTTTTGGTTTTAAAGGCGAAACGCAGATTAACAGCGATTTGACGGGTTACGGCCAATGGGAATACAACGTCCAGGCTAACCACGCTGAGTCAGCGGGTACCGAAGGCACCAAAACTCGTCTGGGCTTCGCCGGCCTGAAATTCGCCAACTACGGTTCCTTTGACTATGGCCGTAACTACGGTGTGGTTTACGATGTAGAGTCGTATACCGATATGCTGCCTGAGTTTGGCGGCGACACCTATACTGTCACCGATAACTTCATGACTGGCCGTTCTACTGGCCTGGCTACCTACCGTAACCGCAGCTTCTTCGGTCTGGTTGATGGCCTGAATGTCGCCTTGCAGTATCAGGGTAAGAACGAGAATGACCGCAGTAACATCCATAAGCAGAACGGTGACGGCTATGGTATGTCTGTGGATTATCAGGACATCGGCGGTAGCGGCATTGGTGCTGCGGTAGCCTTCTCTGATTCTAACCGTACGCAGTCTCAAAAAGACGGCTTGTATGGTAAAGGTGACAGCGCTACGGCCTGGACTACGGCACTGAAGTATGACGCTAACCAGGTATATCTGGCGGCTATGTACGCTGAAACCCGTAACATGACCCCGATCACTGTCAACAAAACTGCTGGTTTTGCCAACAAGACGCAAAACTTTGAAGTGGTCGCGCAATACCAGTTCGAAAATGGCCTGCGCCCATCACTGGCTTACCTGCAGTCCAAGGGTAAAGATATTGAAACCATCGGTGATGTCGATCTGGTGAAATATATCGATATCGGTGCGACTTACTACTTCAACAAAAACATGTACACCTACGTTGATTATAAAATCAACCAGCTGAATGACGATAACAAGCTGAAACTGAACACTGACAACATCGTGGCAGCCAGCTTGACCTACCGTTTCTAAGTCGTATTCAAACCTCATTCCTGTGTCGGAACGTGGTCCAAAAGGCAGAGCGCAAGCTCTGCCTTTTTCGGTTTGGCTTGAGGGATCAGAAAGGAGCGTACTCGCTGGCAGGTAGCCAGAAGCCGTCGATAAAGTCTTCGATCGGAAAACAGCCAGCATGGCGTAACCGTTGTTCTTTCATTGCTACCAGGCATTGATGCTCATCACGCAGCACGTCGACGACGATGTCGGCACAGCCGCCATCCAGATAGCAAACGAACATCACCAATGCGTACATAACCTATCGCGTCCCCCATTAAGGCTCCAACCCCCATTGTAGGTAAAATTTGGCTGAATTTAGCTAATTAATACAAAAAAATAATAATTAACCAGACAAAAACGGCATTTTCAGAATTATGGCAGCGTTTAATCATCCTTAAGAGGATTGAAGTTCCGCTCTGTACTGCTAAGCTTAATGAGTTTTAAAATTTCTTAACTATCCAATCATTAACGGGAGCGAATATGGGATTGTTTAACTTCGTCAAAGAAACTGGCGCAAAACTGTGGGATACGGTGAGGGTCAAAGCGCCAAGCTGAAAGCGCACCTTGATAACAGTGGTCTGCCAGATACGGATAAGGCGGATGTTCAGGTCGTTGATGGCAAGGCTGTGGTTACCGGGAACGGTATCAGCCAGGAACTGAAAGAGAAAATTCTGGTTGCTGTAGGTAACGTGGCAGGTATCAGCGGCGTGGAAGATAATGTTGCAGTAGCACAACCAGAAGCGGAAAGCCGCTTTTACACCGTCAAGAAGGGCGATACCCTGAGCGCCGTTGCCAAAGAGATGTACGGCAACGCCAACCTGTACAACAAGATATTTGAAGCCAACAAACCGATGCTAAGCCATCCAGATAAAATCTACCCAGGCCAGGTATTGCGCATCCCACAATGATGCCGAAGGCCTAGGTAATCGAAGCTCGAACATAGAGCTGCGTGATCCGGCGCCCCATCTGGGGCGCTGTGCTGAAATTCCTCAACCAATGCGTACGTTCATACAGATGTTCACCTCTATACGTTTCCCAACCGCAGTTCGATAAATCCAACGAATGTTTCCAGTCCGCACGTGGGTGACTACCCCTGAGAATCTTGACCCTGTTGCAGAAAATTGGTAGCGTCTGCATGCAAGAAAAATCTTAGTTGTCACCAGCATAAATTTGGCTGTTGCTTGAGCCTGGAGTCACCCCTTTTTAGCATCAAGGTGTTATGGCTGGCGATAAGAGAGTAGAGGGTGTGAACACCCCATTAGACAACAAACATCAGGAAAACCATGGACAATGCGCAACGCGTCATCACAACGTTGACGGTGGTTGCTGCATATTGATCATTTTTACGTTGACGATCACACAGTGGGTGGGATTAACTTACTGTTTTTAGGAGATAAAATGGAACACAATCCGCATGATGAAACCAAGCTTATTGCGGTCATTGCCTTATTGGTCTCAGTGTTGCTTGTCGTGTCGATCCTGTTTGGCATCACGTATTTATCCGATCTGCGGCATATCGATAAAGAGGTCGATGCCAAAAGCTGTTACATCAAAGGGGGCTGAGGCCAGAGCTGCGTCTATCGCAATTCTTGATTCGGCGATGAAAAATTTTTGCCATATGCCTTGGTTTATTTGGGATTTAACGCACTAGCTGCGATTTAACCACTAATAAAGGTTGTGGCGAATTATTCGTTGGCAGCGTGTCGCTAAATTGGCAACGATCGTTAGATAGCGTTTTTCCCGCCACGGCAAAGCCGCTACAGCCCTAGCGTAGCAAGGGGCATCGCGTTTTTTGACAGTCTTTGTTTATGATGAATAGAGGGCATGGCCTGCGGACTTGGTTGGTTAACTTGCCTAAATAAATTCACTTTAATTATATTTAAGTTGAAATCAATAGTTAAAGTGAATGTATTTCTTAAATGTGTTTGTGATGTTAATCAAATATTGTTATTTACCCTGAATTAGCACGCTGTCGTAAATAGCGTAGTCCTGCTAAGCTAAGATTAATCTGTACGGAAATTCTGCCAGTCCTATTGCCGATGTAAGCGAGGTGTTTATGAGTCAATTACTCTCCCATGCAAGATTATCCCATGTTGTGATCGCCACGGCGGTGTTTTGGGTTTGCATTGCTGTACTCGTGGCGGTAGCACTAAAGTAACGCTGGATGACTAATCAACAGCCCTGACATAGCTAGCACACTCAGCCAACGGCTCCTTTCTGGGGCCGTTTCTTTTGTCGTCATTTAAACAGCCCGCTGCTGCTCACGCCATCTTCTGGTGAATAATATGTAGCGGAGGCTCTATATGCAGATCGACACTTAGATCCTGGCGGAAGTCATAGGGCGTAATGTTGAAACGCTTTCTGAACATGTAGGTGAAGTGTGATTGGGAGCCGAAACCAAAATCCAGGGCGATATCGAAAATGGAGGCCTCGCTGCTACGCAACTGGTACACCGCTCCGGCAAGGCGGCGCTCGCGAATGTACTTGCCCAGCGAGATCCCCGTCGCTTCTTTGAACAGCTTCTGCATATGCCACAGTGAATAGCCGGAATACTCGGCCAGCTCTTCAAGGTGGATCACTCGTCCCAAGTGGGTTTCGACCCATTTACTGAGTGCGCAGACTAGTGCGAGGTGATGTTCTTGTATCAATAACTTTACCCAATTGATTTTGTCGTTTAACCGCAGCGCAGAGCTTACGGCAGGCTCACTTAGCGTACCTTACAGGCCCCGGGTTGTCACCTTCGTGCCGGTTAAAGCGGGATCGTTTTGACCTTCGCCATCAGGCGGTCTGCCAGACGGACAATCTCTGCCGGATCGTCTGGAATAAACCCCATGGTGATCGCCATCCCCAACAGAACGTTATCCTGGCTGAAAATCGGGCAGGCTATCGCTCGTGCCCCAGGGATGCCTTCGGCAACATTGTAACGTACCGCATAGCCCTGCTGACGGATCTTTTCGAGCTCTTTAGCCTCGAGCAGTGGCGTAATAGAGCTATCAAACGCCTGATAGGCATAGCCTGCCGCACTGGCATTCATGGTGATGAGGGTGTTTTCAAGGTAATCGATATCAATATTTTTATGGCTGCGATTGTAGCGCGTCAGCAAGATGTTACCCCCTTGGCGCACCGCCCAGCCGGTGGAGTAGTTCAACTCATCGCGCAGCTCACATAGCGCATTATTGATGATTGTCGCCAGCGTCTGCTGTTTGCCTGCCGCCGCGGCCAGCGCCAACAGCTTGCTGCCAAGCGAGTAGCGGCTGGTTTCCTGCTCCTGATACAGCATCTGGCTACGGCACAGCGAAACCAGATATTTATGCAGCCGGCTTTTCGAAAGCCCACTGTGTTTGGCGATATCCGAAGCGCGGGCGTTTCCCCCCCAATGCGGTGACACTCTCTAATACCGACACGGCAATATCGACCGAATTTACGCCTTGAACTATCAATTTTTTTGTCATAGGCCAAGAGTATAATTGTGGGTATGAAGCGACTACAAGCCTTTAAATTCCAGTTAAGACCCAATGGTCAGCAAGAGCGTGATATGCGGCGCTTTGCTGGGGCTTGTCGTTTTGTTTTTAACCGCGCACTGGCGTTGCAGAACGAAAACCATGAGGCCGGTAACAAATACCTTCCCTATGTAAAAATGGCTGCATGGTTGGTTGAGTGGAAAAAAGCACCTGAAACTAAGTGGTTAAAAGAAGCACCATCTCAGCCTTTGCAGCACGCATTTAAAGACCTTGAACGAGCCTACAAAAACTTTTTTCAGAAACGGGCATCATTCTCTCGATTTAAAAAACGCGGTCAAAGCGACTCATTCCGCTACCCGCAAGGGGTGAAACTCGATCAGGTCAATAGTCGCATATCGCTGCCAAAGTTGGGGTGGATAAGCTACCGCAATAGCCGTGAGGTTGTGGGTGAGGTTAAAAACGTCACGGTCAGCGAGTCCTGCGGTAAGTGGTACATCAGCATTCAGACTGAATACGAAGTCACTGAACCGACTCACATCTCAACATCGATGGTGGGTCTTGATGCTGGCGTAGCGAAGCTCGCTACGCTATCAGATGGCACCATTTTTGAGCCTGTAAACAGCTTTAAATCCAATCAGAAGAAACTCGCCAGACTCCAGCGTGAAATGAGCCGTAAGGTGAAGTTTAGTAACAACTGGAAGAAGGCAAAGCGCAAAGTACAGAACCTGCATTCCCGTATCGGAAACATCCGTCGCGACTACCTTCATAAAGTCAGCACGACAATCAGCAAAAACCACGCAATGATCGTCATCGAAGACTTGAAGGTTGCCAACATGTCAAAGTCAGCGGCAGGTACCGTCAGCCAGCTAGGGCGCAACGTCCGGGCAAAATCAGGCTTAAACCGTTCGATATTAGAGCAGGGTTGGTACGAACTCCGCCGCCAGCTTGAATACAAACAGCTCTGGCGCGGTGGTCAGGTGTTGGTAATCAACCCAGCCTACACCAGCCAGAAATGCGCTCGCTGTGGTCATACAGAGAAAGAAAATCGCCAGTCACAAAGTCAGTTCGCGTGTCTGGGATGTGGATATACAGAGAACGCCGACATAAACGGCACTCGTAATATTTTAGCGGCGGGGCACGCCGCGTTAGCCAGTGGAGAGATGGCAGCTTTAGGCCGCTCGATGAAGCAGGAACCCACCGAAGTGAGTCAGACTTCGGTCTGAACGCTGCAGGGATCCTCGCCCTTTAGGGCGGAGAGGATGTCAACATAGCGTCATGGGCCAATTCCCCTAGTTCTGATGCAATAAACTGAGGTCGGTCCAGCCGCGCCACCGCTGAACGGCGGGCCGACCCAACATCCAGCAGAAAAAAGCCTCAATACAGGGCTTGCCAGCATTCGGAAAAACCAGCTAATCTGAACTTGCCCGCTACCGCAAATGCCAAGTAGTCCAGGCCAGCAATGTAATTAACCAAAACAGAGAGTCAGCCGTAACAACGCCACGTTGATGGGGTGATCGCATGTTAATGACAGTGATTATTACTCTTTTTGTGATCGTGGGCGTCGCCGCTTTTCTGGCAATGCCAGTGATGATGGTCAATAACACGCAAGGCGTGGGAGGTGAAGAACCGTGAAACTGGCTAGCAACCGGAACCTGCAATGTTAACTCGAAATTCACTCACAACCTGGTGACCGGCTCAGATATGGGCCGAGTCATCAACACTGTGTCAGCACGGTAATTCCTGCACGTTCCGCAACAAATCAGCCCGAAACGCTAAATCACCGCGTGAAGTGATGCGCATACTGCACTAACTGCTTGATGGCGCTACAATGAGCCTTATCTCCTCAACTTGCTCACGTATCAACGCGCTATCCACTTTTCCGGCCACAGTAAAGAGACCATAGCATTATGGAAATCAAGGATTACTACGCCATTCTAGAGGTTAAACCCTCAGATGATATCAAGGCTATCAAAACTGCCTACCGTCGCCTGGCACGCAAATATCACCCCGATGTCAGTACCGAGCCCGATGCCGAAACGCGCTTCAAAGAAGTCGCAGAAGCCTATGAAGTGCTGAAAGACAGCGAACGCCGCGCGGAATATGACCAAATGCGGCTGCATCGTAATGAGCCTAACTTTGGCCGCCAGACCCGGCATGAAGAGTATGGTGGTGCCGAGGATTTCTCCGACATCTTCTCCTCGATGTTTGGCCAGCGTGCACGTGGGCAGCCGCGTGCGGCCCGTGGGCAGGATGTTGAGATCGGCGTGGCGCTGTTCCTGGAGGAAACCCTCACTGAGCAAACTCGCACCCTGAGCTATAAGGTGCCGGTGTACAACGCCTTTGGTCAGATAGAGAAAGAGATTGCTAAAACGCTGAACGTGAAAATCCCGGCGGGTGTGGCAGATGGGGAACGTATCCGCGTGAAAGGCCAAGGTGTGCCGGGTATGGCTGGCGGAGCCAATGGGGATTTGTACCTGATCATTCAACTGGCACCGCATCCGTTGTTTGAGGTGATCGGGCACGATCTGGAAATCGTTCTGCCCTTGGCACCTTGGGAGGCGGCGTTAGGCACCAAGGTTTCTGTCCCCACGCTGGCGGACAATATCCTGTTGACCATCCCTGCGGGGAGCCAGACCGGGCAACGGTTACGGGTCAAAGGGAAGGGGCTGGTCAGCAAAAAAGAGACCGGCAATTTGTATGCGGTGATCAAGATTGTCATGCCGGCCAAACCCGATGCAGACAGCGCCGCACTCTGGCAACGACTGGCCGAGGCGAATCAGGCCTTCGATCCTCGTACGCAATGGAGTAAAGCATAATGGCCAAGCTACAGATAACCCTCACCATTACCGAGTTTTGCCTGCATACCGGCGTAACGGAAAGTGAACTGGCCGAGGTGGTGGGGTTGGGAGTGATCCAGCCCCGCGATCTGACGGTGGATGATTGGCTGTTTGATGATGGGGCGGTGGCGGCGTTTAATCGTGCCCAGCGTCTGCAACGTGAACTGGCTTTGGATTGGCCCGGCATCGCGGTAGCGCTGACGTTGCTCGATGAGATTGAACAGTTGCGCAGGGAGAACGCTCAGCTACGCCATCGTCTTGAGCGCTTTATCGCCGAGTGATGCCCCTCACCCTAGCCCTCTCCCACAGGG